>DASZEI010000240.1:0-8176 GCA_035940975.1 Jatrophihabitans sp.
GGCCGCGGACCTCGCGCACAGCCTGGTGCAGTCGCACGTGATCGAGCGCCAGACCCAGGCGGTGCAGCTGTTACGCGAGCTGGACCAGGCCAAGGCGGACTTCATCGCCACCGTCTCGCACGAGCTGCGCACGCCGTTGACCTCCATCGCCGGCTACCTGGAGATGCTGCAGGACGGCGACGCCGGCCAGCTGCCCGACTCGGCCGCCGCCATGCTGGGCATCATCGACCGCAACGCGACCCGGCTGCGCAACCTGATCGAGGACCTGCTCACCCAGTCCCGGATAGACGCCGGCCGGTTGCGCCTGGAGTTGGCCACGGTGCAGCTGCGGCCGCTGCTGCACTCGGTGCTGACCGCGATGGCGCCGCTGGCCTCAGCCAGCGACGTCAAGCTCGAACTCGGCTCCTCTGACAAGGACCTGAGCGTCCAGGCCGACCCGCAACAGCTGGAGCAGGTGTTCACCAACCTGATCTCCAACGCCCTGAAGTTCACCCCGGCCGGTGGCAGCGTGCACGTCAGCCTCGCACCGGCCGAGGACGGCGGCGTGGTGATCGAGGTCCGCGACACCGGCATGGGAATCCCGCCGGATGAGTATCCGAACCTGTTCACCCGGTTCTTCCGGGCCTCCAACGCCGCCGAGGCCGCGCTGCCGGGCACCGGCCTGGGGCTGGCCATCGTGCAGGAGATCGTGCACCGGCACGGCGGTGCCGTCGACATCGAGTCCGAGTTGGGCGTCGGCACCACCTTGACGGTGTGGCTGCCCGAGGTCCCTCAGGAGGTCCGGCTCAGCAGCCCGACCAGGTAAGCGGCCTGTCCGACGTGTTGCAGATCATCGGACAGCACGCTGACCAGTCGCACCCCGAGGGTCACCGGCGGATCCCACGATTCGTCCACCACCCGGGCCAGGTCGTGCTCGGACAGCCCGGCCAGGTACTGCCGGGACCGTTCGAAGACCGCCTGGTGGTAGTCCAGCAGCAACTGGGCCGACGGCACCCGCACCGCGCCGGCCTGCTCGGGGCCCTGACCGTAGCCGGTCTCGGAGCTGTCGAAGGGCAGTTCGAACCGGTCGTACCAGCCACCGGCGGTCCAGACCTGCTCGGTGCCCGCCACGTCGGCGACGTGGTCGTCCTGGATCCGGGTCAGATGCCAGACCAGCCAGCCGATCGAGTTCGATCCCGGTGCGGGCGCGTAGGCCAACTGCTCCGGTGACAGGCCGGTCAGCGTCTCCTCGACCTCCTGCCGGATCCGGTCGAAGCCGTCGGTCAGCAGCTGCGCCACTGTCACGGTGTTGTCCATGTCCTCATTTCATCAGAGCCGGCCGATCTGACACGCAGGCGGTCGGTTTCTGAGCGGCTCCAGGCCCTACCCTGACGGGCATGAGCACTGTCGCCTCCCAACCTCCCGCCGCGCACGAGGGCAGCGCCGCTGCTGACAGCGCCCCGCCGGAAACCGCGCTGCTGCGCCGGATCCGGGACTCCGTGATCGGCGACGACCAGGTGATGCCCGGTCCGTACGGGCCGCGCCGGGTGACTTACGCCGACTACACCGCCTCCGGACGGGCCCTGGGATTCCTGGAGGACTTCATCCGCGAGGAGGTGCTGCCCCGGTATGCCAACACCCACACCGAGTCCAGCGGCACCGGCCTGCAGACCACCCGGCTGCGCGAGGACGCCCGCGGCATCATCCGCGACGCGGTGGGTGGCGACGAGGAGACGGTGGTGATCTTCACCGGCTCCGGCTGCACCGCGGCGATCGACAAGCTGATCGGCATCCTGGGCCTGCGGATCCCGGCCGGGTTGGAGGATCGCTATCAGCTCAGCCAGGCGATCCCGGCAGCCGAGCGCCCGGTGGTCTTCATCGGCCCGTTCGAGCACCATTCCAACGAGTTGCCGTGGCGGGAGTCGATCGCCGACGTGGTGTTGATCGAGCAGGACGCCGACGGACATCTCGACGCCGCCGACCTGGAACGCAAGCTGGTGGAGTATGCCGACCGGACCCTGAAGATCGGTTCGTTCTCCGCGGCCAGCAACGTCACCGGCATCGTCACCGACACCGCCCTGATCTCGGCGTTGCTGCACGCGCACGGCGCGCTGTCGTTCTGGGACTTCGCCGCCGCGGCGCCCTACATCCAGATCCGGATGTACGGGGGCTCCGAACGCGACCCGCTGGCCTACTTCGACGCGGTCTTTCTCAGCCCGCACAAGTTCATCGGCGGCCCGAGCACTCCCGGCGTGCTGGTCGCCCGCCGCGCGCTGCTCACCAACCGGGTGCCGGTGGTGCCGGGGGGCGGCACGGTGGCCTACGTCAATCCGGCCGAGCACCGCTACCTCAGCGATCCCGCGCACCGGGAGGAGGGCGGCACCCCGGCCATCGTGGAGTCGATCCGGGCCGGCCTGGTGTTCCAGTTGCAGCAGGCGGTGGGCCTGCAGGTGATCCGGGCGCACGAGGAGCATTACCTGCGGCGCGCGGTCGAGGCCTGGATGCGGGAACCGGCCATCGAAATCCTGGGAAACCTCGACTCCGAGCGGCTGTCGATCGTGTCGTTCGTGGTGCGGGGTGGCGAGTCCAGCAGCCGGCCCTACCTGCACCACAACTTCGTGGTCGCGCTGCTCAACGACCTGTTCGGCATCCAGTCCCGGGGCGGTTGCTCGTGCGCCGGACCCTACGGGCACCGGTTGCTGGGCATCGACATCGAACGCTCGCACTCGTTCGAGCGTGAGATCGCCGGGGGGTGCGAGGGAATCAAGCCCGGCTGGGTGCGGGTCAACTTCAACTACTTCATCTCCGAGCCGGTCTTCGACTACATCGTCGAGGCGGTCCGGCTGGTGGCCCGGCACGGCTGGCGACTGCTCGGGGACTACCGGTTCGACCCGGTGACGGGACTTTGGCGGCATCGCCGCGGGCCGGCCGAACCACCGCTGCGGTTGGGGCAGGTCAGTTACGACGAGACCGGCACGATGAGTTACCCGCACCAGCAGGACCGGGCTCCGGAGAGCGAGTTGCGCCGCTACCTGGACGAGGCGATCCAGCGGTTCGCCGCCGCCGAAGCGGCTGCTCTCGCGCAGGCCACCGCCTTGGCGGCTATCGATCCGGCTGATCGGGTAGCGGAGCCGGCCGCCAGGTTCGTGTCCCAGGATTTCGAGCTCCTGCGCTGGTTCGAACTGCCAGCCGGTTGCCTGCTCCCGGACTGAATCGGTCCGGGCGGGAGTTCTGGGCGCACGAGTTCTAGGCGCAAGTTCTGGCTGCACGAGCTTTTAGCGGTGCGGGGTCCCGGCTGCGCAAGTACGACCCAGTGGGCGTCCGGCGAGTACGCCTGGCTTGCTTACATGCCTGCGTTCAGGCCCTGGCTGCTGCTGACGGCGATACCGAATCGGAGTCCGTTGGCCTGCTCGTCGGACAGCCCAGGCTTGTCGTAGCCGATCTCGCGATCGGACTTGCGGGCCCACCAGTACAGCGCGACGAACGAGCTAAGGACGATGACAGCTCCGAGGATGGATAGGACTACCATCATGGCGGCACCCCTTCTCACTATATGAGATCAGTTATACTCCCTTCCGGGCTTGGATTGTCGTGTTTTACATCACGGATAGGTGACTAACTCCCTACGGTGGGGCAGGTATCCCTCTCAGCCGGTCAGGCCCAGCACGAACGGGTACACCGGCCCGGCGCCGGCTGCCCGCAGCAGCCGGGCCACCACGGTGATCGTCCAGCCGGTGTCGCAGAAGTCGTCGACCAGCAGCACCGGCGCACCCTGGTAGTCGCCGGCCAGCTGCTCGCTCAACCGGTCCGGCACCCGGTAGCTGTCCCAGCTGGCCTTGAGCCGCTGGGCGCTGTTGGACCGGCCGCTAGCTGACCGGCCCAGGTGCTCGACGCCGCCGAGGTCTGCCAGCCGGCCGATCCTGCTCAGCTCGGCTGCCAGGCCGCCGACCAGCAGCGGCCGGCGCAGCGAGCCGATGTGCACCACCACCGCCGGACGGGGCTGCCAGCCCCAGGCCGCCAGCACCCCGACGGCGGCCCCGATCAGGTCCGGTGGCACCGGATCGGCGGGGCTGTCCGGGCCGGCGGGGCTGTCCGGGCTGTCCGGGCCGGTGGAGGTCAGCACCGCCCGGATCCGGCTGCCGTAGCCGAGGTCGGTGAACCGGGCGATGGCCCGGCCCGGCTCGGCCGACTCGGCGGCGGCGATCTTGCCCCGGACCGGCACCCCCAGGGACGGCATCGCGGCAGGCCACTGCCGGCGCGGCTCCAGCAGCACGCCGGGTCGTCGCAGGCTGGCCTCGGCGTCGGCCACCGCATCGGGCGGGGCGCCGGCGGTCAGCGGCAGGCCGCCGCAGTTGTCGCACCGGCCGCAGTCCTCGGTGGCCGGGTCGTCCAGCTGGGTCCGCAGATACCGCATCCGGCAGGAGTCCAGCCGCAGGTAGTCGCGCATCGCCTGCTGCTCGGCCCGGCGGACCTCGTCCAGCCGGGCGTAGCGCTCGGCGTCGTAGTGCCAAGGCTGCCCGGTGGCGACCCAGCCGCCCTTGACCCGCTGCACCGCGCCGTCGACGTCCAGCACCTTCAGCATCGTCTCCAGCCGGGCCCGCGACAGCTCGATCCGGGTCTCCAGCGCGGCGGTGCTCATCGGGTCCGGGCTGCTGCCGAGCACCTCCAGCGCCTGGCGCACCTGGCCCTGGGCCGGAAAGCCGACCGAGGCGAAGTAGTCCCAGACCGCCTGGTCCTCGGGTCCGGGCAGCAGGATCACCGGTGCCCGATCCAGCCGCCGGCCGGCCCGCCCGACCTGCTGGTAGTAGGCGATCGCCGAGGCGGGCGCGCCGAAGTGGATCACGAAGCCGAGGTCCGGCTTGTCGAAGCCCATGCCCAGCGCCGAGGTGGCCACCAGCGCCTTCACCCGGTTGTGGATCAGGTCGTCCTCGGCGGCCAACCGCTCGGCCGGCTCCGTCTGGCCCGAGTAGGCGGCCACCGGATACCCGCGCTCGCGCAGGTAGCCGGCCACCTCGTGCGTCGCGGCCACCGTGAGGGTGTAGATGATCCCGGAGCCGGCGAGCGTGCCGAGCTGGTCGGCGAGCCAGGCCAACCGGTGAGCGCTGGAGGGCAGCGACAGCACCCCGAGCTGCAGAGACTCCCGGTCCAGGCTGCCGCGCAGCACCAGCACCTCGTCCGAGCGCTGGTCGGGCGGCTGGCCGTCGGTCCGGGCGGCCGTGCTGCCGAGCCCGAGCACCTCCGTCACGTCGGCCACCACCCGGCTGTTGGCCGTCGCGGTGGTCGCCAACACCGGAATGCCGTCCGGCAGCTGCGGCAGCAGGGTGCGCAGCCGCCGGAAGTCCGGCCGGAAGTCATGCCCCCAGTCGCTGATGCAATGGGCCTCGTCCACCACCAGCAGGCCGCAGCTGGCCGCCAGCCGGGGCAGCACCTGGTCGCGGAACTCGGGGTTGTTGAGCCGCTCCGGCGAGAGCAGCAGCACATCGAGCTCGCCCCGGTGCACTGCCGCGTAGGTCGCCGACCAGTCCTCCAGGTTGGTCGAGTTGATCGTCGCGGCGCGGATGCCGGCCTGCTCGGCGGCCACGATCTGGTTGCGCATCAGGGCCAGTAGCGGCGAGATGATCACCGTCGGGCCGGCGCCGCGAGCGCGCAGCAGGGCGGTGGCGACGAAGTAGACGGCCGACTTTCCCCACCCGGTGCGCTGCACGACCAGAGCACGGCGCCGGTCTGCCACCAGGGCCTCGATCGCGCGCCACTGGTCGGCGCGCAGCTCGGCGTCAGGGCCGGCCAGCGCCCGCAGCTGGTCCTGCGCCTGCTGGCGCAGCTCCTCCCGGTCCACACCCGGGAACGCCGCTGTCGAGGTCAGCGCGGATGCCGAAGCCGGTGCCGGTGTCATGGTTGATGTCTAGCAGCCGGGTGCGACGATGCTGGCATGACGCACACCGGCAACCGGCTCACCGAGCTTCTCGAACTGCGCCGCAGCACCCTGTTCGACATCGACTCCGAGCAGCGGCTGCTGGTGGGCAACGACGACAGCGGCTCGCAGCAGCTGTACGAGCTGTCCCCGGACGGCAACTGGACCCAGCTGACCGACCTCGGCGAGCCGTGCACCGGCCGCTACCTGCCGGGTGAGCGGGCCGTCGTGGTGTCGGCCGACACCGGCGGCACCGAGCGCAACCAGCTGTCGCTGCTGCGGCTGGACGAGGCCGGCGATGCCGAGGCCCGCACTGCTGGCCAGTTGCCGGAGCTGCGGCCGGTGGTGCACGATCCGGCCTTCATCCACAACCTGCTCGACGTCCAACCCGACCGGCTGATCTATGCCACCAACCGCCGCAACGGAGTCGATTTCGACATCGTCTGGCACACCGTGAGCACCGGTGCCGAGCAGGTGCTGTGGGACGGCGGCGGCTGGTTCTCCGCTGCCCGGGTGTCACCGGACGGCCGCTGGGTGGTGCTGTCCCGGCTGAGCTTGCTGCCGGCGTCCTCAGAGCTGCTGCTGGTCGAGGCAGCCAGCGGGCAGGCCGAGCCGATCACCGATGCCGGCGTGCCCGGCGACTGGTCAGGAGTCCGGTGGCTGCCGGACTCGTCCGGGCTGCTGGCCTCCTCCGACGCCGAGTCGGAGTTCGTCACGCTGCGGCATTTAAAGCTGGCCGGCCGGCAATGGTCGACGGTGCTGCGGGCCGACGGATGCGACGTGTTCGGCTGGCCGGCTCCGGACGGCCGCCGGCTCGCGGTGATCACCAGCCGGGACGGCGCCGACGAGCTGGCCGTGCACGACTGGAACGGCGGCTGGCTGGATGCGAGGGTGGGCGACGGCCAGCCGGTCCGGTTTCCGCATCCGGGCGTGCTGGTCTTCTACTCCGTGCCGGTCTGGGCGCCGGACTCCAGCGCGCTGGGCATGACGTTCGGCTCGCCGGTGCAGCCGCCGGAGGTCTACAGCTGGCGAGCTGGCGAGCGTGCTGAGCGGCGCAGCACCAGCAACCCGGCGGCGGCCACCGAGGGGTTGGTGCTGCCGAGCTCGGCGCGGGTGCCCACCCCGGACGGCGAGCAGATCCCGGTGCTGCTGCTGGCGCCGCCGCAGCCCACCGGTTCGGCGGTGCTGATCATCCACGGCGGGCCGGAGGCCGCCTCGGTGCGCAGCTGGAACCCGGTGGCCGCCGCGCTCACGCTGGCCGGGCACACCGTGGTGGTGCCCAACGTCCGGGGCTCGTCCGGCTACGGTCGCCGCTGGCTGTCGATGGACGACGTCGAGAAGCGGCTGGACTCGGTGGCCGACCTGGTGGCGGTGCGCGACTGGCTGCCGTCGGTGGGGGTCGATCCCGGCCGGGTCGCGCTGTACGGCGGCTCGTACGGCGGCTACATGGTGCTGGCCGGGCTGACCTTCTATCCGGACTTGTGGGCCGCCGGCGTCGACATCGTCGGCATCTCCTCGCTGGTGACCTTCCTGCAGAACACCTCGCCCTACCGGCGGGCCTCCCGGGAAAGGGAATACGGCCGGCTGGAGTCCGACCGCGCGGTGCTCGAAGCAGCCTCGCCGTTGCCGCTGATCGACCGGGTGCGGGCGCCCTTGCTGGTGATCCACGGCGCCAACGACCCCCGGGTGCCGCTGTCGGAGGCCGAGCAGGTGGTGGCCGCCGTCCGCGCCAACGGGATCGAGTGCCAGCTGCTGGTCTATCCGGACGAGGGGCACGGCCTGGCCAAGCGCGCCAACCAGCTGGACGCCTATCCGCAGGCGCTGGACTTCCTGGCCCGCCAGCTCGGCTGAACTCAGCCGCCGGCGGGGCGGGCCTGGTCGGTGGCGATCTTGACCGCCAGCACGCCGAGCACGGTGCCCATCAGGTAGCGCTGCACACGCAGCCAGCCGGGGCGGTGGGCGAAGAACGCCGCGAGGGTCCCGGCGGCCAGCAGGATCAGCAGGTTGCCGGTCAGCGCCACCACGATCTGCACCCCGCCCAGGATGAAGCCCTGCAGCAGCACGTGCCCGTCGTCCGGCCGGACGAACTGCGGGATCAGCGACAGGTACAGCACCGCGATCTTGGGGTTGAGCAGGTTGGTCATCATGCCCATGGTGAACAGCCTGCGCGGTGAGTCCGGCGCCATCGCCGCGGGTGCGAAGACGGCCGGTCCACCCGGACGCAGGGCATTGAAGGCCAGCCAGGCCAGATAGCCGGCACCGGCGATCCGCAAGCCCATGTACAGC
>DASZEI010000241.1:0-1709 GCA_035940975.1 Jatrophihabitans sp.
AGATAGTCGAAAGTGATCTGCCGTCGGCGGATGTCCAATCCGCTTACGATCCGCATCGGGGACCTCCTCAAGCTCCACAACAGTCGACGCACCTACGGTGCGCTGAGCTGAGGGGGTCCCTCCGCATGTCATCTTTTCGCCCGGACGCTGACCGAGTCCAGGCTGGCCCGCGACCAGTCCAGCTCACCTTGCTGACCGAGCCGGTCGAGCACCGCCCGGTGCAGCCGGTCGAAGACACCGGCGTCAGCCCACTCGTGCATCCGGCGCCAGCAGGTCCAGCCCGACCCGTAACCCAGCTCGCCGGGCAGCTTGGCCCAGCCGATGCCGGTGGAGAGCACGAAGGCGATGCCCTCGAGCACATCGCGATCGGAGACCCGGGGTCGACCGGTGCGGCCGTGCACCGCCGGTCTCTGTGGCGGTATCAGCGGCTCGGCCAGCGCCCACAGCTCGTCACTGATCAGCCGTGGCGGGGAAGTCACCGACGACATGCGCGGCACCCTGCGCCGACCCGGTGATGCCCGCCAGGGCCCAACTACCTACTTCTGCAACGTCTTCTAACGACCTCGTGCATGGTTAGCGGGACCGCTTGCTCGTGACGGACGGAGCAAGGTCGTGGTGTGTCGAGGACGCTGGCCCGTGCCGCCGCGGTCGCTGATCGCCGGGTGACCGGGCTGTCCCGGGAAGTGCTCGCTGAGCTCGTGGCCGAGCTCGGGCCGCGCTGGCAGGCGCGCCAGGACGCGCGGCTGGCCGATCGGCCGCGCCGGCGGGCGGTCGGAGCCGGTGCCCGGCACCGGCTGGTGTTCATCGACCGGCTGCTGGCCACCCTCGTGCATCTACGTCACGGGGTCACCCATGACGTGCTGGCCTGCTGGTTCGGGGTGTCCCGCTCGACGATCACCCGGGCGATCGGAGAGCTGCGCCCGCTGCTGGCCGAGCGGGGCTGCACCGTGGAGAGCGGGCTCCGGTTGCGGACCCTGGCCGATGTGGTCGCCCACCTGGGGGCGAGCAGGCAGCTCGGCCTGCTGGATGCCACCGAGGTGCGAGTGCGCCGCCCGGCGGCCCACAAAGCCGGTCGCCAGCGGTTCGTCTCGGGCAAGGCCCGGGCCAACACGGTGAAGGCGCTGGTGATCACCGACCCTGCTGGGCGGCTGCTGTTCTGCGGACACAGCCGTCCGGGCTCCATTCATGATCTGACCCAGGTGCGCCAGGCCGGCCTGGTGGAGCTGCTGGCGCTCATTCCCGGCGTCACCCTGCTGGCCGACGCCGGATATCAGGGGCTGAGCGCCCAGACCGGCGGTGCGGTCCTCACCCCGCGGCCGGCCCGGCGCAAGAACCAGATCCCGGTCTTCCCTGCCGTCGCCGCGGCGCACGAGGCCGAACGCCGGGCTCACGCCGCGCAGCGGATCCGCGTGGAGCACGGCATCAGCCACCTGAAGAACTGGCGGGCCCTGTCTCGCCACCTCGGCCGACGCGAACACCTCGACACCATGCTGCCCGCGGTCGCCGGACTGGTCTCCAGCCAGGAACGAGCCCCACGACCCGGCCAGCTTCCCCGCCCGCCGAGAGCTCTCCCGGCCGGCACCGCCGCGTGATCGAACTGGCCCTGAACAGGTCAACGACGGCCCGCGGCTAACCATGCACGAGGTCGTAAGCCCCCCCTCGGCGGCTTCGAGGATGCCGTAGATTCGGTCGACGCGGCTGAAGTCGTC
>DASZEI010000242.1:0-3428 GCA_035940975.1 Jatrophihabitans sp.
CAGCGGGGGTGTGGCCCGTCAGGTTCGCACCGGCCTGGGAGGACTGGCTCGGCAAGCCCGCGGCAGGCGCGGACGCGGCGTAGCTGGCGCCGCTGGCCAGCGCGGTGGAGAGGAGCGCGCCGATCGCGATCGCGGGCAGCAGAAGACGTGTCACGGATGAACCCCCGGTTTTAAGTATTAGGCGGGGGTATCGAAACATCTCGAAGGTGCCGGGCGAGGACTTTGCGGAAAATTGGATGAAATCTTGCAGATCCGTGCCGGGTGTACGCAAACGAGCCGGCCCCTCGGGAGGGGCCGGCTCGCCGGTGGTGCGCTGTGCCGAGCTAGTGGACGCCGACCGTCGCCGGGTCGATCTCGGCGACGTCGTCCTTACCGGTGCTGATCATGGTGCTGGTGACGATCACGGCCACCACCGCGAAGAACGCGGCGGCCAGGAAGCCCCGGGACGAGCCGTGCGCGAGCACCTCGTGGAAGGCCCGGACGGCGGTGGCGTCGGTGACCGCGTCAGCCGAGGCGCGCACGCTGCCGGAGGCCTGCCGCGAGAGTTCCAAGAAGTGCTGCAGCACGGTGGGCTTGTCCTGGCCGCTCTGCACCAGCGCGCCGAGCACCTGGCCCTGGTGCTTGCCCTCGCTGCGGGACGCGGTCGCGAACACCGTGGTCAGCACCGACAGCCCGATCGAGCCGCCTACCTGCTGGCCGACGTTGAGCAGCGCCGAGGCCAGGCCGGCTTCATGCGGCTCGACGCCGGCGACTGCCACGGTCGTCAGCGGCACGAAGATGCAGCCGATGCCGAAGGACATCACCAGCAGCGAGGGCAGCAGGTGCCCGGCGTAGCTGGAGTCGGCGGAGATGGTGGACAGCCAGAACAGGCCGCCGGACATCACCACCGACCCGAACAGGATCAGGTTGCGGGGGCCGACCCGCGACAGCAGCCTCGCCGAGATCTGGGCGGCGGTGCCGATCGTGAAGGCGACTGGCAGGAACGCCAGGCCCGCCTTCAGCGAGGAGTAGCCGAGCACCAGCTGCACGAAGTAGGTGACGAAGAAGAACATGCCGAACATGGCCGCGCCGATGATCAGCATGACGATGTAGGCGCCCGAGCGGTTCTTGTCGCGGAAGGTACGCAGCGGCATCATCGCGTAGGACAGCCTGCTCTCCAGCACGATGAAGCTGGCCAGCAGCACCGCGGCGAGCACGAACGCGCCGATGGTGGTCGATTCGCGCCAGCCCTTGGACGCGGCGTGGATGAAGCCGTAGACCAGCGAGGCCATGCCGACGGTGGACAGCGCGCCGCCCAGCCAGTCGAACCGGCCCGACAGCCGGTCGGACTCGTGCAGGAACACGTACGCGCCGGCGACCAGGCCGATACCGATCGGGACGTTTACGAACAGCACCCAGCGCCAGGTCAGGTACTCGGTCAGCAGGCCGCCGAGCAGCAGGCCCAGCGCGGCGCCGGCCCCGGCGACGGCGGCGAACACCGCGAACGCGCGGGTGCGTTCGGGGCCTTCCTCGAACTCGGTGGCGATCAGCGACAGCGCGGTGGGTGAGGCGATCGCGCCGCCGACGCCCTGGATGACCCGTCCGATGATCAGGAACTCGAAGCTGTGCGCCAGGCCGCCGAGGAAGCTGCCGATCGTGAACAGCGCGAGGCCGACCATGAACATCCGGCGGCGTCCGAGGATGTCACCGGCGCGGCCGCCCAGCAGCAGCAGGCCGCCGAAGGCCAGGGTGTAGGCGTTGATCGCCCAGGTCATGTCGGTCTGGTTCTTGCCGAAGTACTCGCCCATCTTAGGCAGCGCGATGTTCACGATGGTGCCATCGAGAACGATCATCAGCTGCGCGCCGGCGATGATCAGCAGGGTCAGGCCGGGGTGTTTTGCCTTGCCGCCTGGCCGTACGGCAGAGGTCGGCTGGTGCGTCGTGGTCACGACTCTCCTCGGGGTGCTGCAGTTTCAGGCCGGGCGGTCTGCCGCACGGCGGTTTTCGGCGTCTGCCGGCCGGGCCACCTCGCCCGGAGTTTCTCGTGCTTTGCCTACTTCAGTTCTTATAGGGAACGTCGGCGTTCCTTCGGGTAGACTAGCGGGTGCGAGATAAGAAACGCAATCGTGCACTAGTTCGTGTTGCTCAGTTCACTCACAGCACAACCTGGCCACCCGCCCCTTTGACCGGAAAGTGCCCCAGACATGACTTCGGCCACCAGACCGCCCGTGCAGCCCACACCCGTGGGCTCCTCGACCGAGGGCTCCGGAGTGCCTCCGGAATCGGCGACCGAGGAGTCCGGACGGCAGCGTAAGCGCGGCGCGGAGCTGGAGCGAGCGATTAAGGACGCCACCATCGCCGAGCTTGCCTGCGGCGGCTACGGCAACGTCACGATCGAGTCGGTGGCGGCCCGGGCGCAGACCGGCAAGGCCTCGATCTACCGGCGCTGGCCGACCAAGCAGGAGTTGGTGCTTGACTCCCTGGACGCGCTGCTCAGCGGGCCGCTGCTCAGCGCCCAAGAGGTCGAGCTGGACGACAGCATCAGCACCCGGGACGCGCTGCTGACGCTGGTCCGGCGGATCAGCGCGCTGATGAGCGGGCCCGGCGGCGAGGCGATGCGCTCGATCATGGGGGAGTCGCTGCGGGACGAGGCCTTCTGCGGGGTGTTCGAGTGCGACTTCTTCGATCCCCGCAAGCAGGCGCTGATCAGGCTGCTGGAGCGTGGCGTGCGGCGTGGCGAGGTGCGCCCGGACGCGGTGTCGGTGCTGGTGCCCGAGATCCTGGCGGGCACCCTGATCCACCGGGTGGTGCTGCGCCGGCGGTCGATCAGCGACGCGGAGCTGGTGCAGTTCGTGGACGGGTTGCTGATGCCGGCCATCAGCCCGCGCTGAGGTTTGTCCCTGGCCGGCTTGCTCGGTGGCCGGGTTCCGGATCGTGGTCGGGCCGCTTTGGTCGGTCGGTGGGCTGACCAGTAAGGTGTGCGGCTGACGGTCGTGCTCGTCCAGGCGGCCGAGGGAGGCTTCGCCTAGTCCGGTCTATGGCGCCGCACTGCTAATGCGGTTTGGGTTTATCGCCCATCCGGGGTTCAAATCCCCGAGCCTCCGCTCTCTGTCTGGCCCCGTCCTCGGACGGGGCTTCGTGCTGCGTGGGCCTGCCGCCGAGAGCGGACTGGATCAGGCCCAATACCGCTTTGGTCGGCGTCCAGGCCACCCGCTAGACTCGGCCCTTGGTTCACGCGCCCGTAGCTCAACGGATAGAGCACTTGACTACGGATCAAGAGGTTGGGGGTTCGAGTCCCTTCGGGCGCACCATGTGATCTCTCAAGAGATCCCGGACTGGCCGAACCCTCAGGGTTCGGTTTTTTGGGTTCGGTGGGGGTAGCGGGTGTTGCCGCTGGGTTGGTAGTCCTTGTCTGGGTCGATTGTCAGTTCGCGGAGTAGTTCGCCGGT
>DASZEI010000243.1:0-13219 GCA_035940975.1 Jatrophihabitans sp.
CAGTTACCGATTGGATGCCCGGACCACCGGCTAACGTTGCGTCCCGATACGCGAAACTTCCAGCTATCGGCCGACGGCCGTGCTCGCATGCGCGCGCGATTCCATCCGGACGTCGCGCTCAGCGCCCGAATCGCGGCGTCGCCGCCGCGGCCTGAACGGCCCGGATGGAAAGCGCTGGATCCGATCCGAGACAATGGAGCTCACCCCGCTATGTTTCGAGGAGAGCCGTGAAAACCGCCGAGGTACGCCAGCGCTTCGTGGATCATTTCGTCCGCCACGGGCATGAGGTCGTTCCCGGCGCACCGCTGCCCTTCGAGGACCCCAACCTGCTGTTCATCAACGCCGGCATGGTGCAGTTCGTGCCCTACTTCACCGGCCAGCTCGAACCGCCGTGGTCACGGGCCACCAGCGTGCAGAAGTGCGTGCGCACCCAGGACATCGAGGAGGTCGGCAAGACCACCCGGCACGGCACCTTCTTCCAGATGAACGGCAACTTCAGCTTCGGCGACTACTTCAAGGAAGAAGCGATCCGGCTGGCCTGGCAGCTGTCCACGAGTTCGGTCGCCGAGGGTGGCTTCGGCCTGGACGCCGACCGGATCTGGCCCACCGTCTATCTCGACGACGACGAGGCGGCCGACATCTGGCGCCGGGTGATCGGCATCCCGGCGGAACGGATCGTCCGGCGCGGCAAGGCCGACAACACGTGGGACATGGGCATTCCCGGGCCGGCCGGCACCTGCAGCGAGCTGTTCTACGACCGCGGCCGGGCGTACGGCCCCGAGGGCGGCCCGGCGGTGGACGAGGACCGGTACCTGGAGTTCTGGAACCTCGTGTTCATGGCCTACGAACGTGGCCGGGCCACCGGACCCGGCAAGGGCGAGTACGAGATCCTCGGCGAGCTGCCCAACAAGAACATCGACACCGGCATGGGCCTGGAGCGGATGGCCACCCTGCTGCAAGGTGTCGACAACCTCTACGAGATCGACGAGACCCGTCCGGTGCTCGACCGGGCGGCCCAGCTGGCCGGCAAGCGCTACGGCGGCGAGTCGGGCCCCTCAGCGGCCGAGTCGGCGCCGGACGACGTCCGGTTGCGGGTGATCGCCGACCATGTCCGCACCGGCCTGATGCTGGTGGCTGACGGCGTCACCCCGAGCAACGAGGGCCGGGGTTACGTGCTGCGCCGGATCCTGCGCCGGGCGGTGCGCTCGGCCCGGATGCTCGGCGGTGAGTTCACCGACGGTTCGGTGCTGCCGCAGTTGCTGCCGGTGGCCCGGGACGCGATGGCGCCCAGCTATCCCGAACTTGCCACCGACTACGACCGGATCGCGATGATCGCCTACGGCGAGGAGGACGCCTTCCGCCGGACGCTGGCCTCGGGCACCACGATCCTCGACGTGGCGGTGCGCGAGGCCCGGCAGCAGAAGCAGCCGGCGCTGTCCGGCGAGCAGGCCTTCACGCTGCACGACACCTACGGCTTCCCCATCGACCTGACCATCGAGATGGCGTCCGAGGCGGGCCTGAGCGTGGACCAGGAGGAGTTCCGCCGGCTGATGGCCGAGCAGCGCCAGCGGGCCAAGGCCGACGCCCGGGCCAAGAAGTCCGGGGTTTCCAGCACCGCTGCCTACCGCGCGCTGCGCGAGCACGGGCCGACGATCTTCACCGGCTACGAGAGCCTGGAGACCGAGTCCCGGGTGCGCGGCATCATCCGCAAGGACGAGCTGATCGAGGTCGCCGGCCCCGGCGAGACCGTCGAGGTGGTGCTGGATGCCACCTCGTTCTACGCCGAGTCCGGCGGGCAGGTCGCCGACGAGGGCACCATCGTGGTTCCCGGTTCCAGCTCGGAGACCCGGCTGCGGGTGCTCGACGTGCAGCGCCCGATCAAGGGGCTGATCGTGCACCGGGTACACGTCGAGTCCGGCGAGCTGCGGACCGGCGCCGAGGCGGTCGCCCAGGTCGATCCGGAATGGCGGCTGTCGGCCCGGCAGGCGCACTCGGGAACCCACGTGGTGCACGCGGCGCTGCGCGAGGTGCTCGGCCCGTCGGCGCTGCAGAGCGGCTCGTACAACAAGCCGGGCTACCTGCGACTGGACTTCGCCTGGTCCAAGAGCCTGGACGAGCGGACCCGCACCGACATCGAGGAGACCGCCAACCGGGCGCTGCGGCGCGACCTGCCGGTCGCGGTGCGCTACATGCCGCTGTCCCAGGCTCGCGAGGAGGGCGCGCTGGCCCTGTTCGGCGAGACCTACGACGCCGAGGTGCGGGTGGTCGAGATCGGCGGTGCCTGGTCCCGGGAGCTGTGCGGCGGCACGCACGTGTCGCACTCCTCGCAGGTCGGCGCGCTGGCGATCACCGGCGAGTCCTCGGTCGGTGCCGGGGTACGCCGGATCGAGGCGTACGTCGGCCTGGACGCGATCAAGTTCCTGGCCAACGAGCGCGCCCTGGTGGCCTCGCTGTCCGAGCTGGTCAAGGTCCCGCCGGCCGAGCTGCCGGACCGGATCGAGTCGCTGATCACCCGGCTGCGCAACGCTGAACGCGAACTGGACCGGCTACGTGCCGGCCAGGTGCTGCAGCAGGCCGGGCCGCTGGCGCAGCGGGCCACCGACGCCGGCGGCGTGCAGTTGCTGACCGAGCTGGTGCCGGCCGGGGTGACGGTCAACGACCTGCGCACCCTGGCGGTCAACGTCCGCGACCGGCTCGATCAGTCCCGGCCGGCTGCCGTGCTGCTGGCCTCGGCCGCCGATGACCGGCTGTCCTTCGTGGCGACCGTCAACTCCGCGGGAGTCGCGGCCGGCCAGTCGGCCGGCGACCTGGTCAAGGTGCTGGCGCAGGCGCTCGGGGCCCGTGGCGGCGGCAAGGCCGATGTCGCGCAGGGCGCCGGTGGCAAGCCGAGCGACGCTCCGGTTGCCTTCGAGGCGGTGCGCAACGCCCTGCTCGGCGCCGCATCCTGAGCCGCGCGTTCTGCCCGATCCTGCCCGCAGATCGTTGGCCGCTGAGCAGGGCCACTCGCCGTAGCTTCAGCAGCTAGCAGGCCAACGATCGCGGCAGGATCCGGTCAGCCGGGCTCAGCCTCAGGGGCTCCCGCCACGGCCTGCGTCACGGTTTCGTGCAACCGATGGCGGTGCCCTTGCTGGCGGTCGCGCCGCTGCTGTCGGTCACGTACACGGTGAACAGGCGGGACGTGCCCCACTTGCAGTTTCCGGTGATGGTCTGTCCACTGCCGTAATACGGGTCGCCGCAGCACCAGGTGAAGACCGTCCAGCGGTAGGTGTAGCCGCCGGTGCCGCCCGACGCGTAGGCCGTGCAGGAGAAGGTGCCGTAGTTGGCCGGGTCGGGGGCGTAGTAGCCGGTTATGGTGCAAGGTGCGGAATTCACCGTGAGCGCTGTGGCATGGGCGGGCTGAGCGACCGCCATGGTGATCGCGAACGCAACCACGGCGAGCAGGCGAGCAATCATGGCTCTCTCCTTATGCGGCACATTCGGGCGTAGAAACGGAACCGCAAATTTACTGGCAGTAGCGGACGCCGTCCAGACAGCGATACCGACGCCCTCGAACCGGCTGCAATGCCGCAGCTCAGGGACGCTCGCCGGCGAGCCGGTCCAGGTAACGCCGGGCCGAGCGCCGGATCGCGGCAGCACCGTCGCGGACCACCACCCGGCCCCACCAGCCGCCGTAGACCCGGTCGAACGCGAACGGGGAGATCCGCTCGACGATCTGGTCGATGGTGGCCGGGTCCAGCGGGATCAGGTTGGGGTAGCTCCACATGAAGCTGACCCAGTCCCGGTCCTGCACGACGGTGATGGTGTCGCCGGTCAGCAGCGCGCCCCGGCCCTCGGCGCCGGCCGGCCAGTGCAACACGGCCGCCCCGTCGAAGTGCCCGCCGATCCTGGCCAGGGTCAGCCCCGGCACCGGCTCGACGCGGTCCTGCCACAGCTCGATCCGATCCGACGGGCGCTGGATCCACTGCCGGTCGGCCTCCGGGATCAGGATCGTGGCGTCGAAGGCGTCGGCCCACTCCACGCAGGCGGCGTAGAAGTGCGGGTGCGACAGGCAGATCGCGGAGATGCCACCGCGCCGGGTGACCTCGGCGTGGGCGGCATCGTCCAGCAGCGAGACGCAGTCCCACAGCACGTTGCCGTTGTCGGTGCTGACCAGCAACGCCCGCTGCCCGATCGCGAACGACGGCTGGGTACCGATGCCGAGCAGACCGGGTTCCTCCTCGCACAGCTCGCTGGTCCGCTCGCCGGCGAGCTCGGCCATGGTGGTCCAGCGCTGGCCCTCCCAGCCGACGTACTGGCGCTCGTCGGTACAGATCGGGCAACTCGCCGGCGGTGCCTCGGTGTCGGCTTGCTGCACGCCGCAGGTCGAGCAGATCCAGGCTGGCATACCTCGATTCTGGCACGGCGACTTCGGCGGCTAGTTTCGTACTCATGCATTCCGCACTCCGCATTCCGGCTGGCGCCCGTGCCTGAGGGCCATACCCTGCACCGGCTGGCCCGTGAGCAGCGCAGGTTGTTCGGCGGCCGGCCGGTACGCGCCAGCAGCCCGCAGGGCAGGTTCGCCGAGGGCGCCGGCATGATCGACGGCCGGGTGCTGCGGCGTACCGAAGCCAACGGCAAGCACCTGTTGCAGCACTACCAGGGCGGCCCCGCGCTGCACGTCCACCTGGGCCTCTACGGCAGCTTCACCACCGGCTCCGGGCTGCCGCCCGAGCCCAGGGGCGCGCTGCGGTTGCGGCTGGTGGGCGAGAACGCCTGGACGGATCTGCGCGGCGCCACCATCTGCGAGCTGATCGAACCGCACGAGATCGCCGCCCTGTTCGCCCGGCTCGGGCCCGACCCGCTGCGCCGCGACGCTGACCCGATGCTCGCCTACCGGCGGATCAGCCGCAGCCGGACGGTGATCGCGGCGCTGCTGATGGACCAGCAGGTCGTCGCCGGAATAGGCAATGTCTATCGAGCTGAACTGCTCTACCGGCACCGGTTGGACCCGTACCTGCCCGGCCAAGCGGTGAGCCTGCCGGCCTGGTTGGCCATGTGGAACGACCTGGTGTCCTTGATGCGGGCCGGGGTCCGGGTCGGCCGGATCGAGACGCTGCGCCCGCAGGACCGGCCGCGCAAGCGCGGACCGCTGGCCCGGGACGAGGCCGGCTACGTCTATCGCCGGGCCGGCCTGCCGTGCCGGGTGTGCGGGACCGAGGTCCGGACCGAAGTGCTGGTCGGGCGCAACCTGTACTGGTGCCCGCACTGCCAGCCACCGGGCTCGGCCGGCCTCGGCTGACCGGTGGCTGGCCCGCCACCCGACGGCCGGTCGGCCGAAGGCCCACCCGACGGCCGAGCGCAGGCCTCAGTCAAGCGCCGCCCGGCGCCGGGCGTCAGCGGCGTCCAAGGCCTGGATCAGCTGTGGTCGCAACTCGTGCGCCCCGATCACGGCGTCCACCGAGCCCACCTCGACGGCGCGCTGGATGCTGTGGATGGCATCGAACTCCGCCGCCACCTCGGCCAGCTTCTCGACCCGGACGGTGCTGCGCAGCGCCGCGAGCTCGGTCGCCAGGGCGGCCCGTTGCACCCCCTTCGCGGCCAGGCGGCGTTCCTCCAGCTCCCTGACCCGCGGGTCGCGAGCGGTCCGGGCATCCACCTCGCCGGTGAACACCACCGCCGCCGCGGGCGCGCCGCCGAGCACCGAGGCGTACGAGCCCTCGATCGCCAGCACCGTCATCTCGCTGTTGAGCGTCTTGGAGAAGACCACGAATGCCCCGCCGTGATAACGCGAAACCACGCAGAACACGATCGGCCCACGGAAGTTGACGACGGCCCGGCCGATCTCGGCGCCGTACTCCAACTGCAGGTTGCGCATCGAGTCCGGCGAGCCGTCGAAGCCGGACAGGTTCGCCAGGATCACCACCGGACGGTTGCCGCTGGCGGCGTTGATCGCGCGGGCGGTCTTCTTCGACGAGCGCGGGAACAGGGTGCCGGCCGTCCAGAGGTCCGGGCCGTCGCTGGGCGGGAAGCCGCGCCGCGGGATCGCCCGGGATTCGATGCCGATCAGGCACACCGGACGTCCGCCCAGGTGGGCGTCGAAGACGACGGAGGTTTCCGCGTCGGCCATTCCGGCCCAGCGCTCCAGTACCGCGATGTCCTGGTCGGCGACCGCCCGCATCAATGACCTGATATCGAAAGGTTTCTTGCGGTCAGGGTTGCCGGTCGCGGAGAAGATCTCACCGACCGTGCGGAACTCGCTGTCGGGCAGGTCGTGCGGGTAGCCGCTGATGTCGCGGTCCACCGGGTCCGAACTCTTGACCAGCCGGGGCGCGCTCTCCCCCGCGGCGATGTAGCTGTGCGCGTAGTGGCTCATCAGCAGCTCGCAGGCGGCAGCCAGGTTGGGCACCCAGTACTGCGCCTGGCCGTTGGGCCCCATCACCCGGTCGTAGCCACCGATGCCGAAGTTGTCCTCGGCCGACACCCCGCCGGAGAAGTCCAGGGACTGCTTGCCGGTGAGCACCATGGCACTGTCCGGGGTCATCACCAGGATGCCCTTGGTATGCATCAACATCGTCGCCTCGGCGTTCCAGTACGGCTGGGCGCCGACGTTGATTCCGGCGACCACGACGTTGATCTCGCCGCCGGCCTGGGTGAAGGTGACGATCCGGCGCAGCGCCCGGGCCACCCAGTCCATGTTCTCGGTGCCCGAGTCCATCGAGATCCGGGCGCCGGCCGAGAGCGAGAACCACTCCACCGGAACCGACAGCTCCTCGGCCATATCCAGCGCGGCGATGATCCGGGCGCACTCGGGCTCGGCGACCGCGCCCAGCGCCCGGGTCGGGTCACCGAGCAGCACCACCCGGGTGATGCCCTGCGGGTGGCGGTCGGTGGGCGTGCTGGCAACCCCGACCACGATGCCGGCCCGGTTGCCGCCGGGTGGCCGCTGCACCGGCGCCAGCCGGCCGTCCTCATCGAGGTCGCACTCGGTGAACCTGCCGGCCCGGCCACTGAGCATTCCCACGAGTTCATAGGGGTAAACGGTGCCGCGTCGGCGGGCCCGCAGCACCTTCTGGGCGTAGTCGTCCAGCGGCTGCAGCCAGTCGGTCAGCCGGCCGCTCACCGAGGTGACCACGCCGGCTCCCGGCTGGAAGGAGAAGCGCACCACGGTGTTGCGGGCCTTGCCGTCCGGCGAGACCACCATGCCTTCGGCGATCACCTCTTCGATGCCGGCGCCGACGGTCAGCGGTGAGATGGTGCGTTGTAGGGCGGTCAGTTCCGAGACCGGGGCGTCCACCGTGGGCCAGATGTGCAGCGCCACGTAGTTCATGTCCAGCCGGGCGCCGCCCAGGCTGGCCCGGGCCCGCCTGATCGCCTCGCCGCAACTGGCCACCGCGCGCTCGGCGTGCGGCAGTGACACGACCCGGCCGTCGGCGTCGCGGACCACCGCGAACTCCCGGATCTGGGCCAGCGCCACCAGCCGGCGGTCCGACTCGTTGTTCGGCGCCACCAGCAGGTACAGCAGCACGTCCTCGGGGGCGTCCAACCGGGTGATCTTGAATTCCTGCAGCCGGCGCATCTTCAGCCGCCGGCCGACCATCGGGTGCACCCCGCGCACCAGGTCGTCCTCGACCAGCCCGCCCGGCTGTGGCCGGAAGGTGTAGTAGGAGACCGGCCGGCCGGAGCCGGGGCAGATCGCGGTGACCACCCGGCGCACCTGCCGGATGACGTCGAGCTTGCTGAGGATCGCGTTCAGCTGCGCCGAGGCCTCGACTGCCGAGTCGGGCACCTGCGCCCAGCGCACGTACAGGTCCAGGACAGCCTGGTGGCCGGCCGGAGCCTGCTCGACCTGCTGCTCCAGTGCCGTCACCAGGGCTGAGCCGGGCACCAGTTCTGACAGCTCGGCCACCGTGGTCACCAGGTGGGTGGGCCGCTCGTCGAGGGTGTAGTCGCACACCACGAACGGCCGGTCCGCGGCCTGCAGCCTGCGCAGGTCGTGCAACTCGTACTCGCGGTAGTGCCGGCGCGCCAGCACTTCGAGCATCGGCTCGTGCTCACCGATGCCGGCCTCCAGCCGTTCGGCCAGGAACCGCACGATCTGCTCGGGGATCGCGGCGAGCTCGTTGATCCGCCGGGCGTAGTCGGCAGCGTCCGGATTGGCTGCCAGGTAGCGCACCTCATCGCGCACCCCGGCCAGCACCGAGGCCCGGACGGCGTCCACCAGCGGCTGGTCGAACCACCGGAACCGGACGCTGCGGGCCAGGTCCCCGACCACCGGGTAGCGCAGCTGGGTGGCCGCCACCAGCCGTTCGAGCACGTCGCGGACCTGGTCGGCGATCTCCTCGCCGGGAGCCTCGTCCAGCATCCACTGCTGCAGCAGCGAGGTGACCAGGTGCAGGTGCGCCGACGCGCCGGGCTGGGCGAGGAAGATCCGGTAGACGGCCTCCTCCAGCGCCGGGGTGCGCTCGAGGTCGGTGATGCCGTAGTGGGTCAGCGCCTGGGACAGCCGTTGCCGGAAGGCGTCAGGCAGCTGTTCACGCTCGACGTCGAGGCTGTGCAGGTAGGAGTGGAAGTACTCCCGCGGGCTGTGCACCCGCTCGCTGGTGGCCTCCTCACCGCCCGGGCGGTTGCGGCTGAGCTCGCAGATGTCGGCGTAGGCACGGAACACCGCGAGCTCGGCGGTGATCGGGCAGTGGCCGGTGCTGACCAGCTCGGCCCGGAAACGCTGGTAGGCGCTCAGCGTCCGGGCCGCCTCGTCGTCGCTCAGGTCGAAGCCGAGCAGCAGGCTGCGCAGGTCGTCCAGGCATCCGGCGGCGCGGGCCGCGGCCGAACCGCTGCGACCGGTGGGAAGTTCCAGCTCCAGGGCTTCGGCCGGCGACGCACCCTCCTCGGCCGCCTCGTCGAGCTCGACGACCGGCTCCAGCCGGATCAGCGGCGTGCCGGTCTCGACCTGGCCACCGGTCGCGACCAGCAGCTCGCGCACCCGGGCCGGGAACGGCGCCGACAGCACGGTCTCCATCTTCATGCTTTCCAGCACCAGGACTGGGGCGCCGGCCGGCACCTCGTCGCCGACGGCCACCGGAACGGCCACCACCAGCGCCGGCGCCGGCGAGCGGAGCACGCCGCCCTCGTCCCGGCTGATCCGGTGGGTGACCCCGTTGACCTCGACCAGGTTGATCGTCGCGTGGGTGGCGCTGACCAGCCGGTAGCGCTGGTCGCCGACCTCGAGCCGGCTGGCGTAGCTGTTCAGCCGCTCGATCCGGGCGTCCACGGTCCGGACCTCGCCGTCCTGCCCGACGCCGACCCGGTAGCGGTTGGGACCCAGTTGCGAGACGGTGACCCGGTAGCTGGTGCCGCGCAGGCTCAGGTCGATCGCCCGGCTGATCTTGTGCCGGGCCTGCGGCCGGCCGCCGTGCGCGGTGGCCAGGAAGTGCAGCCGCTCGGAGCGCTCCTCCACCTCGTTGGCCTCGATCGCGGCCGCCACCAGCGCGATGCCGGCGTGCTGGTGAGAGACCAGGCCGCCCTCGGCCCGGGTGCGGTCGATCCAGCCGGTGTCGGCGGTCCCGGCGATCACCGCCGGCTCGGCCAGCAGGTCCAGCACGAAGCTCTTGTTGGTCGCCCCGCCTTCGATGATCACGGTGGTGTCGGCCACCGCGCGGCGCAACCGGGCCAGCGCCTCGTCCCGGGTCCGGCCGTGGGCGATGATCTTGGCGATCATCGAGTCGAAGTCGGCGGGAATGGCGTCGCCGGTGCTGAACCCGGTGTCGACCCGGACCCCCGGCCCGTCCGGCAGGTCCAGGAACGCGATCCGGCCGGGCGCCGGGGCGAAGTCGCGATCGGGATCCTCGGCGTTCAGCCGGGCCTCGACGGCATGCCCGAGCTCTACCGGCGGCTGTCCGGTCAGCCGGCCGCCGGCTGCCACCTCCAGCTGCATCTTGACCAGGTCCAGGCCGGTGGTCAGCTCGGTGATCGGGTGCTCGACCTGCAACCGGGTATTGACCTCGAGGAAGGCGAACATCCCGTCGCTGGGACGGTAGAGGAATTCCACCGTGCCGGCGCCGCGGTAGTCCACTGCCAGCGCCAGTCGCTCGGCCGACGCCTTGAGCTCGGCGACCTGGTGCGGGGCCAGCACCACCGAGGAGGACTCCTCGATCACCTTCTGGTTGCGCCGCTGCACCGAGCAGTCGCGAACCCCGACGGCCCAGGCACCGCCCTGGCCGTCGGCGATCACCTGCACCTCCACGTGCCGGGCGCCCGACAGCATGGTCTCCAGGAACATGACTCCGCTGCCGAAGGCCCGGACCGCCTCGTCCCGGGTCTGGTTGAAGGCGGCGGTCAGCTCCTGCGCCGACCGCACCACCCGGATGCCCCGGCCGCCGCCACCGGCACTGGCCTTGAGCATCAGCGGATACCCCAGCGTCTCGGCCTTGGTCAGCGCCGAGCGCAGGTCCTCGACGGCGCCCTGGCTCCACGGGGCAACCGGCACGCCGACCTTCTGGGCCAGCAGCTTGGAACCGATCTTGTCGCCCAGCGCCCGCATCGCCGCCGGGCTGGGGCCGATGAAGGTGACGCCGAGGCGCTCGCACAGCTCGGCGAAGGCCGGGTCCTCGGCGACGAAGCCCCAGCCCACCCAGGCAGCGTCCGCGCCGGTTTCGCGCAGGGCGCGTTCGAGCACCGCGTAGTCGAGGTAGGGACGGGCCGAGGCGGGACCGAGGGGATAGCCGAGGTCGGCTTCCCGGACGAACTTGGCCGAGCTCTCGGCCTCGGTGTAGAGCGCCACCGTCTCGATCTGCTCACCGGCGGCATTCAGTTCGCGCACGGCGTGGATGAGCCGCATCGCGGCCTCTCCACGATTGACAATGGCAATCCGCCTGAACACCGCTGGCCTCCTGCTAGTGGTCGACGTCTCACCCTAACGGCTGAGCGCACGGCAGCAGGCTGCCCGGACGCAGGGCGGCAACCTAGAGGTATTTTGTCAGGGTAGACTCCTACCAGGTAGCCGGCTCAGTTCTGCCTCCGGCTCACTTTCTTGGTCCCACACCACGCGCCGCGACCGCTGGTCTGCGCCGGGCAGGACGACCTTCTAGCTCTGGAGTTCTTGTTATGGCGGTCAACCGCCCCCGTTCGTCCATGTCCACCTCTACTTCGTCCACCCCTACTTCGTCCACCTCTACTTCCACCTCCGCCACCACCTCCCGGTCCCGGCCGGCAGCCCCGCAGACCTTCGCGGCGCTCGGCGTTCCGGGCACCCTGGTCGACGTGCTGGCCGCCAACGGCATCACCACCCCGTTCCCGATCCAGAGCGCGACCCTGCCGGATTCCCTGGCCGGCCGTGACGTGCTGGGCCGCGGCCGGACCGGCTCGGGCAAGACCTACGCCTTCGCGCTGCCGGTGCTGGCCCGGCTGGCCGGCAATCCCCGGCCGCGGCGGCCCAAGAGCCCCCGGGCGCTGATCCTGGCCCCCACCCGCGAGCTGGCCAGCCAGATCGAGGCAGCGCTGGCACCGCTGGCAAGGGCGCTGTCGCTGCGCACCCTCACCGTCTTCGGCGGCGTCGGGGCCCATCCGCAGATCACCGGCCTGCGGGCCGGCGTGGACGTGCTGGTCGCCTGCCCGGGCCGGCTGGAGGACCTGATCTCCAGCGGTCATGCCGACCTGAGCCAGGTCGAGATCACGGTGCTGGACGAGGCCGACCACATGGCCGACCTGGGCTTCCTGCCGGCGGTCCGGCGGCTGCTGGACCGGACGCCGTCCGCGGGCCAGCGGATGCTGTTCTCCGCCACCCTGGACGCCGGCGTCGACGTCCTGGTCCGGCGCTACCTGAGCGATCCGGTGACCCACAGCGTCGACTCCGCCCAGTCGCCGGTCACCCGGATGGCACACCACGTGCTGCACCTGACGGCCGATGACCGGCTGCCGGTGCTGGTGGAGCTGACCGCCGCACCGGGGCGCACCCTGGTGTTCACCCGCACCAAGCACGGCGCCAAGAAGCTCACCCGGCAGCTGATCGCCTCGGGGGTGCCGGCGGTGGAACTGCACGGCAATCTCAGCCAGAACGCCCGGACCCGCAACCTGGAGGCCTTCTCCGACGGCAGCACCCGCACCCTGGTGGCCACCGACATCGCCGCCCGCGGCATCCATGTCGATGACATCAACCTGGTGGTGCACGCCGACCCGCCGATCGAGCACAAGGCCTACCTGCACCGGTCCGGACGGACGGCGCGCGCCGGTGCCGGCGGCACCGTGATCACGCTGATGACCGACGACCAGGTCGCCGACGTCCGCGACCTGACCCGGCGGGCGGCGATCAGCCCGACGATCACCCGGTTGCGCGCCGGCCACCCGTTACTGGCCGAACTGGCTCCCGGTGAGCGGGCGTTCGTGTCGCCACCGGCCGGTGCCGCCAGCGTTGAGCCGACCCGGACAGGCACCGCCGGGCGCGGCTCGACCGGACGCGGCTCGACCGGACGCGGCAAGCCGGCGACGGCTTCGGGATCGGGCGGGCGCGGCTCGAGCCAGGGCGGCTCCGGCCGGAACTCGAGTGGGCGCCCGGCCACCGGACGCGGCTCATCGGCGCGGGGCTCATCGGCGCGGGGCTCGTCGGCCACCTCCGGCACTGCGATGTATACCAGCGAGAGCCGGCCGGCCAGTGCCCCCCGAACGTCCGGCGCGGCCGCGTTTTCAGCGGGCGCCCGGCCACGCGGGCGCCGCACCGGGCTGTAGAACTGTCCGGATTCGGCAATTCTGGCAATATCGGGCCGCCCCGGACGGTATAGTGTCTCGCAGCAGCCCACCTAGCGGCTGTCAGGTAGCGGACAACGACGCGCCTGGTCTGTGATGCGGCACGACAAGCGCCCCTAAGCAGGTTGTAGAACGGCCAATCGCTGATGCCCCTGAACGGGGCCCGCGATCGGCCGATGGTGAAAGGAAGACTGTCGTGGATACCGACGACTACGGTCCCTGGGACGACTAGGGAAACAGGAGCGGGCTGCCTTCTTTCAGGTGGCCCGCTTTTTCCGGCCGTTAGGGTCTACCCTGAGGTTGTGCCCATCAACATGGAATTGCAGATTCTCACCGTTCTCCAGGGCATGAGCGCCTCCGGAAGACCGGCCACGTTCGGCGATCTGGCCCGCCGGTTCGGAGTGAGCTCAGATTTGATCGCCCTGCATGCCAAGCAATTGGTAGCTGAGGGACGTGCACAGCCGTCCGTGATCAACGTCCGGGGCGTGCCCACGCTGCACGGCCT
>DASZEI010000244.1:0-6623 GCA_035940975.1 Jatrophihabitans sp.
TACAACTTCACACTGTCGGACCACCTGATCGTGTACACCGACGAACTGCTGGACGCCGGCCGCGAGAACCTCACCAAAGAGATCCGGATCCCGCCCGAGGGCTTGCTGCTGAAGGCGAACAGGCTCTACCTCGCCGCGACCCGGGAGGTGATGGGAAGCGAGTATTACGTGCCGACCTTCGCCGCCCGCTCCTCGGTGGCGCGGCTGGGCCTGTTCATCAACCTGTCGGCGCCGCTGGGTGACATCGGGTTCATCGGGCAGTGGACCCTGCAGCTCTACGCGACGCACGACGTGATCGTGTACGAGGGTATGAAGATCGGCCAGATGATGTGGTGGACCACGGTAGGAGATATCGCGCTGTACAACGGCAAGTACCAGCATGCCGACGGCCCGAGGGCCTCCATGCTGTTCCGGAACTTCACGTGACCGGACTTGTCGACCTGGCCGAGGCCGGCGCGGCCGGCAGCTATGGCAACAAGGCCGCCGGCTTGGCTCGGGTGTACCGACGCGTCGCGGTGCCACCCGGGCTGGTGGTACCGGGGAGCTGGATCTGCCGGTGCCTGGATCACGAACTCCGAACGGAGCTCGACGGACTGCTCGTCGAACTGACGACCCGACCCGACGACCAGCTGGACCCGTTGCTGGAAGAGCTCACCGCGGTGCTGGACCGGGTTCGGTTCGGCGCCGACGAGGTAGGCCAACTGCGGGCTGCCGCGCGAGGATCGGAGCTCGGCCCGGTTCTCGTGGTGCGCAGCAGTTCGGCCGACGAGGACGGCGCATCGCTGAGCTTCGCCGGCGTCTTCGAGAGCGTGCTCGACATCGGGGCTGAGGACCTCGCACCGGCGGTGTGGCAGGTGTGGCGATCGGCGTTCAGCCCCAAGGCGCTGCTGCAGTACCGGCGAATCGGCCGGGCTCCGGCCGCGGACCGGATGAGCGTGCTGGTGCAGCGAGCGATCCACCCGCAGGTTGCGGGCGTCGCCTTCAGCGAGCCGTCCGGGGACTGCTACCTGGAATGGACCCCCGGGCACGCAAGCGACCTGGTCGCCGGCCTGGCGGTGCCGACCGGTGAACGCCTCAGCCGGTCCTCGACCGTCGACGGCTGGCGGCAACAGCTGCGAGCAGCCCTGGCTGAGCTGGCTGAGGACGGCAGCGGGCACGACGTCGAGTGGGCCTGGGACGCTCGAGTGCTGTGGATAGTGCAGGTCCGGCCCCGTACCGCGGAGCTGACCGGCCAGCCGGCACCCGACGGGGTGCGGATCGCGCCGCTGTACGAGGCAGACGCGCACGATCTGGTGCTGGGCGAGTGCGCCGGCGAGTACACCCGGATCCGCGACAAGCGCCGGGTGGCGCGGGCGATCGCGATCTCACAAGGTGCCCGGGTGCCCGGCGGCTGGCTGGCCAACTGGGACCGGAGCACACCGGTCGAGCCGCTGATCGCGTGGAGCAGGCAGCTACCCCGCCGCCTGGTCATCGACTCCAGCCCGACGGAGCGCCAGTACATCATCGACAGTGGCGAACTCGCCGCTACCGTTCGGCGGCTGGCAGGCGCCGCACCAGGGGACGGCGAGTTCGCGTTCCTGTGCAGGGAGTACATCAGAGGTCAGATCGCGCTGCTGTCGACCGTGGCCGCTGACGGCTCCGTCTACGTCGAGGCGTCGGAGGAGGGATTGCTGGCCCTCAACCGCGGTTTCGGAAGCGCGCACCCGATGACCGCCGACGCGTTGATCGCGCTGGTGGGGCCCGAGCAGAGCAGGGCGCTGGAGGGCACGACCCGCGAGCACGCCCGATGCCTGCATCCGCGAGCTGCCCTGGAGTGGGTGGTCGACGACGGGGACCTGGTCTTCGTCGACTACTCGGCACCGGCCGCCGAGCCGGATCTCTCCAAGGCCGCTGACGCGGTGACCGGCGCACGGGTGCTGAGCGCCGGCGTGGCCAGCGGGCGGGTGCAGCTGCTGAGCATCGACGAGATCCTCACGGAGTCGAGCATCGCGCCGATCATCAGCATCGCTCAACCGGTGTCGGCCGAGAATGAGGCGCTGCTGTTGAGCCACTTGCGCCAACGGCTCAGCCTGGACGGCACCGGGGTGATCATCGCGGTGTCCCGGCCGATAGCCGTGCTGTCGATGCTGATCGGAGTGGTGGATGGCTTCCTGTTCGAAGAAGGCGCGCTACTCAGCCATCTCGGCATCCTGCTGCGTGAAGCCGGCGTGCCGGCCGCGATCGTCGGCACCGGCAACCTGCCACCCGAGGGCAGCTTCGTCGAGATCGTGCACGGCACCGTGATCACCGCTGCCGAGGACGCCCGCTCACCGGCGGGTGGCTGAGCCACCGAACCGGCGGGCTGAGCCCCCGAAACCAGTGGGCTGAGCACCGAAACCCGGCAGGCTGAGCCCCCGAAACCGCCGGGCAACGGAGCAGGCGGTCAGCGGCTTACGGCGCCAGTTGCTCCCGATGCTCCGGTTCCAGGCCCTCGCCCAGAGCGTTGGCCGGCTTGCCGGACTCGCGCCGCCAGGTGCGGAACGCGGTGACCATGCCGATCAGCCACACCGTTCCGATCAGGAAGGCCCCGATCACGTCGGACAGGTAGTGCACGCCGAGTGCGATCCGGGAGAAGCCGATCAGCAGCACCATCAGCGTCGCCACCGCGATGGCCAGCGGTCGCCAGCGGCGCGGGATGATCGGCAGGAAGACCGCCAGCAGGACGCCGTAGCCCACGATGGCGGCCTGCGAGTGCCCGCTGGGAAAGGACTTTCCGGCAGCGACCGCGACCGGGTTGTCCAGGTGCGGCCGAGCCCGGTTGACGGCCAGCTTCACCACGTTGTTGAGCAACGTGCTGCCCAGCACGGTCACCACCACGAAGATCGCCAGCCGCCGTAGCCGGCGCCACAGCAGCCAGCCCGCGACCAGCGCCATGACGGCGTACCAGACCACCGACTTGCCGGAGTTGCTGAGCGCCCGCATCAACGAGGTGAAGCCGGGATGGGTGAGCGCGTAACGGTGCAGGTCAGCGGAGGTGGAGCGGTCCAGCCGCAGCAGCCGCGGCGATGAGGAGTGGACCAGCAGCAACACCGTCACGAACAGCGCCGCGGCCACGAAGGCGATCACGAAGACCAGCACCGCGCGGCCGGCGAACCGCCGGCGGCCGGCCTGCTCCTGCCGCTGGGTGGCGGCCGTCTCGTCGGTGGGCCCGCGGCTGGCGGCCGGGCCGCGACGGGTCACGGCCGCACGCACCGCAGGGTGAGCGCGGCGGGCAGCACCTCGACCCGCAGCTCGGTGGCCTCGCCGCGAAAGTCACCGTCGAACTCCACCGGCAGGCTGACGGAGGAGGAGATGTGGACCGCCTTGCCACGCAGGATGTCGGCCTGGGGGCCGGCGTCCGGGCGGCGGCGCAGGATCCGCCAGACCAGTGCCGGCCAGTCCTTGGCGGTGCGCGGAGTGAGCACCAGGACGTCGAGTTGACCGTCGTCGGGGCTCGCCTCGGGCATCAACGTGATGCCGGCCTCCAGTTGGCCGACGTTGCCGACCAGGACGCCGATCGCCTGGCTGCTCACCGGCAGCTCGTCGTCGAGGGTGACGGTGAACCGCGCCCGAGGGCTGCGCCGCAGGGCCTTGGCCATGCCACCAACATAGGCCAGCCAGCCAAGGCGCTCCTTGAGCTTGTCGTCGGTGTCGCGGATCAGCGCGGCGTCGAAGCCGAGGCCGGCCATCACCACGAACCGCTGCTCGTCCTCTTCGAGGACGTCGATCACCCGCTCGTCGGGGCCGAAGGCGACCTCGAGCGCCGCGGGCAGCTCCAGCGGAATGCCGAGGTTGCGGGCCAGCAGGTTGCCGGTACCGACCGGCACGATCGCCATCGCCACTCCGGTGCCGGCCAGGGCGCCGGCGCAGGCCGCGACCGTGCCGTCGCCGCCACACACCAGTACCAGCCGGGCGCCAGCCTGGATTGCCGCCGCGGCCTGGCCGGCGCCGGTGTCGTCCTCGGTGGTCTCGTACCAGTCCGGTCGCTCGTCCTGCCCGTCGCCGCAGTGCTCGGTGATGGCCGCCTTCAACGCCGCGATGTCGTCGATCTTCACCGGATTGAGCACCGCGGCGATGCTGCTCACGGTGGGGTCCGCCGTCCGAGGATCACCGTGCTGGTCGCCGCCAGCCAGCAGCAGGCCAGCAGCGCCCCGGCGATCACATCCGTGGGATAGTGCATTCCGCGATACATCCGCGACACGGCCACCAGCACCGGGACCAGCACCGCCGCCGCGGTGGCCAGCGTCCGCAGCCAGGCCGCGGCGCCGACCCGCCAGGCGATCACCGCCAGCCCGCCGTACAGCGCCACCGAGGCCGCGGTGTGCCCGGACGGGAAGCTCGAGGTCGGCGGGGCGGAGTCCAGGTGCCGCACCGGCGGCCGGGCCCGGTCCACCAGCAGGGTGGTGCTGACGAAGATCGTCACCTCACCGATGAGGCTCACCGCCAGGAACAGCGGCTCCCGCCAGCGTTTGAGGCCCAGCCGCAGCAGCGCGAAGGCCACCAGCCCGGCCGCGATCACCGTGATCGTCTCGGCGAGGAAGGTGGCCAGATGGGTGACCTCGGTCCACGGATCCCGGCGGTCGGCTGCCAGGTGCCGGTCCACCGAGGCATCCCAGCGCACCAGGCCGCTCTTGCTCCACTGGTGGCCGAGCAGGTGCCCGATCACCACCAGCACCAGCCAGATCAGCAGCGCGGCGGCGAGCAGCCAGAGCGCCGAGGTCCGCCAGCCGGGGTGCTGCCGCCGGTCGGAGGAGTGCCCGTCGGACGGGCGCCGCCCGGGCTGCGGCCGGTCGGATTCGTGCTGGTCGGACGGCTGCGGATCGGAGGGCGGCCCGCCGGGCGGCCGCTCCAGCTGGCTCATGTAGTGCGCCGCCAGGCGGCCTCGGCGTAGCCGTACAGGCCGAAGGCGATCAGGCCGACCGCACACACGCCGACCAGCACCCGGCCGGTGTCGGACTCGGCGACGGTGTTGCGCAGCGCCCCGTCCAGGCCCCGGGCCTTGCTCGGGTCGTAGTCCCAGGCAGCCCGGACCAGGAAGAAGCCGGTCAGGGCGAACACCACCCCCCGGGCCGCGGTGCCGAAGGTGCCGAGGAAATAGACGATCCGGCGGCTGCCGGGCGGCATGTCGGCCAGCGCGAAGTACTTCTTGAACTTGCGGGCGATGCCCTCATAGACCAGCACCAGGCCGACGATGATCACCGCGGCGCCGACGATCCCGACGATCCAGCGGCCGGCCGAATGCTGCATCACCCGGGTGGTCAGCTCCTGCTGCTGGCGGGCCTGGCTCTTGCTGCGGGCGGTCGCCAGCAGGTTGAAGGCGTTGACGGCGAAGAAGGCGTACAGGCCGCCCCGAAAGAGCGACTTCAACCGCGGGCCCTTCTCGTGCCCCTTGGGGTCGCCGGCGACTCCGAAGGCGGCCTCGGACAACCGCCAGAGCGCGTAGCCGGTCAATCCGATCGCGATCAGCCACAGCAGCAGGAAGCCGCCGGTGTGCCGGGCGACCTCCTGCAGGGCCCCGCGCTGGTCGGTCTCCGGCGGGCTCTTGCCCAGTGCCAGCAGCACCGCGAACCAGCCGATCAGCAGGTAGATGGTGCCTCGGGCCGCCAGGCCCAGCTTGGCCAGCCCTTTGAACCCGTCGCTGCGGGTCACCTGTCGCGCGCTCGTGCCTGCCGTCATTCTGCCCCCAGGAGTTCGGCGAAGAGTACTACGGTTCTTACCGCCAGCAGCCCCCGTTCTTGCCTGGAGTTTCACCTCGATGACACCACCGGACGAAAGTTCGCTACCGGACGCACCCCGCGACGGCGCGGAATCGGGCGTGCCGGCGGCGGTGCAGGCCGCCAATCGGGTGGCCGACCGGGTGGATGAGCTGGTGCCGGTCAGCAATGAGGTGGGCAACCGGGTGCTGCCGGACGACGCCCGGCTGGTCCGGTGGGCCGCTCCGGTGTTCCTCGGCTGTGCGGCCATCCTGCTGCCCTGGATTGTGATCGCGGCGATCACGCTGCCGTCCCGCCAGCTGTCGCAGAACTACGACGTGGCCTGGGCCGGCTACGACGTGGGACTGCTGATCGGGTTGGTCTGGACCGCGCTGAGCGCGCTGCGGCGGTCCGGCCGGCTGACCATCGCCGCGGCAGCCACCGGCGCGCTGCTGGTCGCCGACGCCTGGTTCGACGTGCTGACCTCGGCCGGCGGCTGGGACCTGGCCGAGGCGGTCGCGATGTCGGTGTTCGCCGAGCTGCCGCTGGCCGCGCTGTGCTTCTGGCTGGCCTTCCACAGCCAGGAGGTCAGCGAGCGGCGCCTGATCCTGCTGGCCGGCCGGCGCCGACGCGGCTGAGCGACCCACTCGGCACGACCAGCCGGCCCGACCCGTATCCTCATCGACGGAGGATTCGCATAGTGGCCTAGTGCGCACGCTTGGAAAGCGTGTTGGGTTAACGCCCTCAGGGGTTCGAATCCCCTATCCTCCGCCATGTGATCTCTCAAGAGATCCCGGACTGGCCGAACCCTCAGGGTTCGGTTTTTTGGGTTCGGTGGGGGTAGCGGGTGTTGCCGCTGGGTTGGTAGTCCTTGTCTGGGTCGATTGTCAGTTCGCGGAGTAGTTCGCCGGT
>DASZEI010000245.1:0-1640 GCA_035940975.1 Jatrophihabitans sp.
CATCCTGGACAACAAGGAAATCGTCGGCCTGATGTGCCCCTCGGGCAGCGGCCCGACCCTCGCCATCGTGGACATGGTTCAGGCGGACGGTCGTCCCATCATCAACCCGCAGGCGCAGACGCCGTCCATCGTCTACCCCAACGGTCCCGACAAGCCGCCGCGGCCGAACGTCTTCTCGGTCAGCATCAGCAACACGGTGGAAGCCGAGAAGCTGGCCATGGTGCTGGCGGGTTTCAGCCGCGTCGGCATCGTGCACGAAAGCACCGGCTACGGCGTGACCGGCGCCGAGCTGGTGAAGCAGGAGATCCTGGCCAAGCGGCGCGACGCTCGCATCACGGTCGAGTCCTACAACCAGCGCGCCCAGGACATGACCGCCCAGCTGGTGCGGGTGCAGCGCGCGGGGGCGGAGGCGCTGCTGGTGATCGGCCTGGGCGCCGACTTCGCCGTGATCCGCCGCAACATGAGCCGGCTGAACATCAACCCGGCGCTGTTCGGCACCGTGGGCGCGGTGACGGTGCCCTACCTCGAAGGCGCCGGCGACCTGGTGGTGGGCACCAAGGCGGCCAGCTACATCGTGCTGGGCCGCCGGCCGATGCCGCCCGCGACGCAGACGTTCGTGGACCTCTACCGCGCGAAGTACGGCACCGACCGCTGGTACGGCCCGGACGCCGCCAACCCCCTGATCTCGCTCGCCAACACGGTGGGCAGCGGCTACGACTGCATCGGCCTGATGATGGACGCCATCCGCCGCGCCGGCGGCACCGACAAGGCGGCCGTGACCCGCGCGCTGGACGCCACCACGAACTACGCCGGCGCCTCGATCGCCTCGATCTCGTTCACCCCGCAGCGGCACACCGCGTTGCGCGCGGAGGACCTCGGCATGTACGAGATGCTGAAGCGCGACGACCGCGTGGTGCTGGAACTGAAGGAATAGGCGGGCCACCGGAGCCGGGGCATGGACAATTTCTTCTTCTCGCTGGTGCTGGCGGGCGTCAGCGTGGGAGCGGTCTACGCGCTGGTGGCGCTGGGCCTGAACCTGACCTTCTGGACCACCCGGGCGCTGAACTTCGGCCAGGGCTCGTTGATGATGCTCTGCGCCATGCTCACCGTGTACCTGGCCGCGCAGGGGCTGGCGCTGCTGCTGGCGGTGCTGGGGGCGCTGGCCATCATCGCCGCCCTGGGCATGTTCATCGAACGCTACACGGTGCGGCCGGCGCTGAAGGGCGCCGGCAGCATGGGCTGGGTGGTGTCCACCCTGGGCTTCGGCATCTTCCTGCAAGGGGTCGCGGCCAAGTGGTTCGGCTCCCAGGCGGTGGCCTTTCCGGACGTCCTGTTCAGCGCGCAGGACTATGTAAGCGTCTTCGGCCAGCACGTCTCCTTGCAGTACCTCCTGGTCCTGGTGGTCGCGGTCGCGCTGATCCTGCTGCTCGAACTCTTCGTGCGGAAGACGGTGTGGGGCCAAGCGGTGCACGCCGTCTCGCTGGACCCGGAGCTGGCCACCGTGCAGGGCATGCCGGTGCGCTGGATCATCCTGGGCTCCTTCGTGGCCTCGAGCCTGCTGGCCGGCGTCGCCGGCATCCTGATCTCGCAGATCGGCGGCACGGTGGACCCGGCCTTCGGCTTCGATCTCGTGCTGCTCG
>DASZEI010000246.1:0-3220 GCA_035940975.1 Jatrophihabitans sp.
CCCCCGGCACTGGTAGGAACTACACATGACCCCCGCTGCAGAGCCGAGCCCCGTGACCGCCGTCGACGAGGTGGCCACGCTCCTCACCGACCTGATCCGGATCAACACCTCCAACCCGACCCAGGTCGAGCGGCCGGCCGCGGAGTGGGTGGCCGAGAAGCTGGACGAGGTCGGCATCGCGTCCACCATCCTGGAAGCGGCTCCCGGCCGCGCCTCGACGATCGCCCGGGTCACCGGCAGCAACCCCGACCGGCCGCCGCTGCTGATCCACGGCCACCTCGACGTGGTCCCGGCCGACGCCTCGGAGTGGACGGTCGACCCGTTCGCCGGCGAGATCTCCGATGACTACGTCTGGGGCCGCGGCGCGGTGGACATGAAGGACATGGATGCGATGACGCTGGCCGTCATCCGGGAGTGGGCCCGGACCGGCGTGCAGCCCGAACGCGACATCGTGCTGGCCTTCGTCTCCGACGAGGAGGCCGGCGGCCACCAGGGCGCGCACTGGCTGGTGGACCACCACCCCGACTACTTCGCCGACTGCACCGAAGCCATCACCGAGGTCGGCGGCTTCTCGATCACGGTGGGCGACGACCTGCGGCTCTACCCGCTGCAGACGGCGGAGAAGGGCATCGGCTGGCTGAAGCTGCGGGCCGAGGGCCGCCCCGGCCACGGCTCGATGATCCACGACCACAACGTCGTCACCGAGCTCGCGAAGGCGGTCACCCGGATCGGTCAGCACCAGTTCCCGATCCACGTCACCCCGACGGTCCGGCAGTTCCTGACCACGCTGGCCGAGGTGACGGGGCTGCCGATCGATCCCGACGACCCGGAGCCCGCGCTCAAGTACCTCGGAGGGATGGCCCGGATGATCGGCGCGACCCTGCGCAACACCGCCAACCCGACCATGCTCCAGGCCGGATACAAGGCCAATGTGATCCCGTCCAGCGCCGAGGCGGTCATCGACACCCGGTTCCTGCCCGGCTACGAGACCGAGCTCTACGACACCATCGACGAGTTGATCGGCGAGCACATCACCCGTGAGTTCATCACCTCCGACATCGCCGTGGAGACCGAGTTCGACGGCGCCGTGGTGGACGCGATGGCCGCCGCGCTCAAGGCCGAGGACCCGAACGGGGTGCCGGTTCCCTACCTGATGTCCGGTGGCACCGATGCCAAGTCCTTCTCGCTGCTGGGCATCCGCAACTTCGGCTTCTCACCGCTGCTGCTGCCGCCGGAGCTGGACTTCGCCTCGCTGTTCCACGGCATCGACGAGCGGGTGCCGGTCAGCGCGCTGCAGTTCGGGACCCGGGTGCTGGACCGGTTCCTGCGTAGCTGCTGAGCTGCCCGCGCAGCTGCTGAGCTGTCCGCGCAGCTGCTGAGCTGCCCGCGCAATTGGCCGAGCCACCCCGGCGGCGTGCGGAAGTAGTGGCTCGCCGGTTGGAGAGTCCGGTGAGTCAGGCGCTGAGGCCGGGCATCGGCACCAGCTCGGCTGCCCGGCGCTTGCGCCGCAGCAGGACCTGGCGCGAGCCGTCGGCGTAGCTGCGTACGCGGGCGAGTTCCCAGCCGCCGTACTCGGCATGCAGTGCGAGCCGCACCGCTGCGTTCACCCTCGTGACGTCCGAGGGGATCCGCAGCGGTGCGTACTCCCAGTCTGGGTCAGCGTCCACCATGGTCTGGGTCGGCATGGCTCAATTGTGCATCGCGGCGGGCCGGCCCAATAGACCCCCAGCCGTCTACTTCACCGCCGAGTTGTACTTGTCGATCAGCGCCTTGGCCTGACCGGCCGCCTCGTCCAGGGCGGCCTTCGGGTCCTTGTTCGAGGTCAGCACCGACTCGATGGCGTTCTCGACCAGCGCCCGGATCTGCGGCATGGTGCCCAGCAGGCAGCCCTGGGTGGGCACCCCGACCGGGGTCGCGGCCAGCTGGTCGATCGCGGTCTTGAACTGCGGCTTCTCCGCGACCCACTTCTTGTCGACCTCCTCGTTCAGAGCGGCCTTGGTGATCGGGAAGTAGCCGGTCTGGGTGTGCCAGAACGCCGCGTTGGCGGGCTCGAGCAGGAACTTGCCGAACTCCCAGGACGCCCGCTGCTCGGCTGCCGAGTGCCCGGTACCGCCGATCCACAGCGACGCGCCGCCGATGATCGGGCCGCCGGAGTCGGAAGCCTCCACCTTCGGAAATGGTGCGGTGGCCACCTCGAATTTGCCGGCCGCGGCCTTGACGTAGCCGCCCAGCGCGCCGGTGGACTCCAGGTGCATGCCGACCGTGCCGGACTTGAACGCGGCCTGCGCGTCGTCGGTCTTGCGGCCGGTGTTGGTGGCCAGGCCGTCGTCGATCATGCCCTTCCACCAGGACAGCACCTTCACCTGCTCCGGATCGTCGAAGGTGACCGCGTCGGCCCGGGCGGTGCGGCCGTTGTCGTTGTTGCAGTACGTCTTGCCGGCCTCGGCGGTGAGCTGCTCGAAGAACCAGCCGTAGATCGCCGCGCCGAAACCGAACTTCGCCGCCCCGCTGGACTTGATCTTCTCGGCGGCGGTGCGGATCTCGTCCAGGCTCACGGGTGGCTTGGCCGGGTCCAGGCCGGCCTTGGTGAACACCGTCTTGTTGATGTAGAGCACCGGCACCGAGGAGTTGAACGGCATGCTCTGCAGCTTGCCGCCGCGCGAGTAGTAGCCCTTGATCGCCGGCTGCAGGTCCGACAGGTCCATCTTGTCGACGTCGGCGAACGCCTGCGCCGGGATGGTCTGGCCCGAGTCGGCCATGAAGCCGGAGCCGATGTCATAGATCTGCACCAGCGAGGGCGTCTGCTTGGCCTGCACCGCCGCCTTGTACTTGGTGATGGTGTCGTCGTAGCTGCCCTGGAAGGTTGCCTTGACGGTGATCTTGCCCGAGTGCGCGGAGTTGAACTTGGCCACCAGCGCGTTCAGCGCGTCGGCGTTGGCACCCTTCATGGCATGCCAGAACGACACCGTCACCGGGCCCGCGTCCTTTAGGACATCGGCTCCGGGAGCGGCGGTGGAACCGCCGGAGTCCGAGCCCCCCGACGAGCCGCCACACGCCACCGTCAGGGCCAGCGTGAGCGCCACCGCCCCGGCCGACCACGTCCTGCTCGAGCGAAACTTCATCGTGTGTGCCTTTCGGTAGGGGTCTTGCTCGACCACTGCTTGGGGGACGGTGAGACAGACCTCAACGGACCGCACCGGCGGTGAGGCCGCGAACCAGG
>DASZEI010000247.1:0-5128 GCA_035940975.1 Jatrophihabitans sp.
TCCCAAGCACGCCCACAAGGTGATGAACGCGATCTGGGGCGCCGGCCTGCTGTCGCTGTCGAAGCTGATCGTGGTGGTCGACGCCGATTGCGACGTGCACGACTACAACGAGGTCGCCTGGCGGGCTTTCGGCAACGTCGACTACGCCCACGACGTGGTGCACATGACCGGGCCGGTGGACCATCTGGACCACTCGTCCTACGAGCAGTTCTACGGCGGCAAGCTGGGCATCGACGCGACCGCCAAGCTGCCGACCGAGGGCTACCGGCGCGAGGGTGGCTGGCCCGAGCCGTGCGTGCTGGACCAGGCGACCGTGGAGCTGGTGCAGCGGCGCTGGCGCGAGTACGGCATCAGCTGAGCCGTCCTGGCGGGCGTACCACCTGGCAGGACGCGGGCTGGCAGACTCAGGGGCGTGTCAGCCACCTCGGTCACCGCGCCGCCACCCAGCAGGACGCGGGCGTTCCTGCGGCTGGTGATGATCGAGCATTCGGTGTTCGCGCTGCCGTTCGCGCTGATCGCCGCCTGCACGGCCATGTGGACCGAGTCGCGCTCGGTGCACTGGTGGCAGCTGCTGCTGATCGTCGTCGCGATGGTGTCCGCGCGAACGGTGGCGATGGCCGGCAACCGGATCCTGGACCGCCGCTTCGACGCGCTCAATCCCCGCACCGCGCAGCGCGAGCTGGTGACCGGCGCGCTGTCGGTGTCGGTCGCCTGGCGCGGGTTCGCCGTCGCGCTGGTGATCTTCGTGGCCTGCGCCGCCGCGCTCGGGCCGCTGCCGCTGCTGCTCTCGCCGGTCGCGGTCGGGCTGCTGATCCTCTACTCCTACGGCAAGCGGTTCACCGACTTTCCGCAGGTGTTGCTGGCGCTGGCCCAGGCGGTGGCCCCGATCGGCGCCTGGATGGGCGTCACCGGCGGCTTCAGCTGGCCGGCCACCGCGCTCGGGCTCGCGGTCGGCAGCTGGATCGGCGGCTTCGACCTGATCTACAGCTGTCAGGACGCCGAGATCGACCGGGTGATCGGCTCGCGGTCCTTCCCGGCCCGGTTCGGCGTCGCGGCGGCGCTGCGCTGGTCGAGCGTCACCCACCTGGTCACCGTCGGCTGCTACGCCTGGTTCGGGCTGGCCGCGGGCCTGGGCTGGCTGTGGTGGCTGGGCCTGGCGGTCACCGCCGCGGTGCTGGTGTACGAGCACCGGATCGTCCGGGCCGATGACCTGTCGCGGGTGAATCGGGCGTTCTTCACCGCCAACGGCTTCGTCGGCATCCAGCTGTTCGCCTTCGCCCTGGCCGATCTGATCGTGCAGGGCCTGCGGCCGTGAGCGAGGAACGAGCGATGGACGGCTCACACCGGCTGCCCTGGATCGTCGGGGTGTCCGGGGCCTCCGGCACCCCGTACGCCAAGGCGGTGATCAGGGCGCTGCTGCAGGCCGGCCACCCGGTGGACGTGATCGTCTCGCGGGCCGCCCGGTTGACCCTGCTGGACGAGACCGGCATCGCCTTCCGCGACAACCACTGGGCCGCCGACCTGGCGTCCTGGCTGGGCGCGGACGCTGCTGACGGGGGCGACCTGCGGTACTGGACCGCGAGCGACCTGAGCGCCGGCCCCGCCAGCGGCTCGTACCCCGCGCGGGGCATGGTGGTGGTGCCGGCCTCGACCGCGGCGGTGGCCGGGATCGCCCTGGGGCTGTCCAAGGACCTGCTGCAGCGAGCCGCCGATGTGACGCTCAAGGAACGCCGGCCGCTGGTGGTGGTGCCCCGCGAGACGCCCTACACCAGGGCCACCCTGGCCCACCTGATCGAGCTGTACGACGCGGGCGCGGTGGTGCTGCCGGCCAGCCCCGCCTTCTACGCCGGCGCGAGCTCCGTCCAGCAACTCGTCGACTTCGTGGCGGCCAAGGTGCTCGACGTGCTCGGCGTCCGGCACTCGCTGATCACCCGCTGGACCGGCGAGCTCGGCGCCGCCAGGCTGGCCCAATCCGGCCCCTCGAGCACGACGGACTGACAGACTCCAGCCATGGACGCCGTCGACCGCTCGATCCTGGACGCCCTGCGGGCCAACGCCCGCGCCACCTATGCCGAGCTGGCCAGGGAGGTGGGCCTGTCCGCGCCGGCGGTGCACGAGCGGGTGAGCAAACTCGAGGCCCAGAAGGTGATCACCGGCTACCACGCGGCGGTGGCGCCCGAGTCGCTCGGGTACTCGATGAGCGCGCTGGTCGGGATCTTCCTGTCAGACACGGCCGATGAGGATCTGGTGGCCGAGCGGCTGGCCGATCTGGCCGCGGTCGAGGACTGCTGGTTCGTCGCGGGCGAGGAGTCCTTCGTGGTCAAGATCCGGGTGCCGGACGTCGGCGGGCTGGAGAAGGCCATCCGGGCGCTGTCCAAGATCAACGGGGTGGCCCGGACCCGCTCGACCGTGGTGCTCTCGACCAGGTTCGAGGGACGGGTGCAGTCGGCCGGCCGCCCGCACAGCGAGTGAGGTCGGTCAGTCCCAGCCGAAGACGCCAGTCGGCCGGAGCTGCAGCTCCGCGCTCGCGGTCGTCTGGGAGTGCGCGGTCGAGGGGGTGCGGTGAGCAGTGCTGACCGCTGCCGAGGTGAGAAGGCCCGCGGTGGTGAGAACGGCGAGTGTGGCGCGGACGAAGCGGCTGGACATGTGAACTCCCCAGGTTGGTGTGTGGTGGAGTTGAAATCTCACTCGCTGAGGCCTGCCGCTACTACGCCCATCGTGGGCAGCAACCGGACAACCGGATAGCAGGAAAGTGACGCCGACGCAGCTGGCAGCGGTCGGGCTACAACCAGCCGCGGCGGGCGGCTTCGACGCCGGCCTCGAACCGGCTGTTGGCACCTAGCTGCTGCATCAGGCGCGAGATGGCGCGGCGAAGATGGCGCACCGACACCCCGACCTCCCGCGCTGATGTCTCGTCAGTACAGCCGGACGCAAGCAATTCCAGGATCCGCTTGTTCTGGGCGGAGATCTCAAGTGCCGGAGCCGGGTCATCGGTCTCGATCAGCCAGGGAAGATCGGATGCGTCCTGCCAGGCCCGGTTGAACAGGTCCACGAAGCCGGACAGCAAACCGGGATGCCGGACGATGAGCGCTCCACGCCGGCTGTTTGCCGGGTCGACCGGAATGACGGCCACCTTGCAGTCCATGATCACCATTCGATCCACCTGCTGGCTGGTCACCCTGACCCTCGCGCCGCCCATAACCAGCTCCCGCAGGTAGGCCCTGTTGAGTTCGTCATCGAGCACCGCGGTCTCGTGGATCACCCTCATTTCGACGCCGCGCCGGATGCCGCGTTGATCCAGCGGGCGGCTGGCCTCCAGTGATTCCCGGCTCTGCGGACCGCCGGGCTGGATCGAGTAGACGCTGGTCCGGGTGAAGAACGACAGTTCCTCCAGCCGGTCGCGGATCGCCTCCACATCCTCCAGCCGCTCCACGCCGCCATCTTCCGGTTTGTCCGGGCTAGGGTGGCGATGCAGCAGATCCAGCTCGTCGATCAGATACCGGCACTGCGAGGCTCGCCGGTACTGTCGTAGCAGCTCGTCTTCCCGCCGCTCGATGAGCTGGCCGATCGCGGCCGCCGGCTGTGGAATGACGAACCCGGAGCCTTCGGCCCTATCAGGTCTGAGCACGCCCAGCGCGACCAGTTCGGCACAGATCTGCCGTACGGTCGCCGCGTCCAGGCCGTGCTGCTGGGCCAGCTGGTCCCGAGTGCTCGTCGGTGTCTGCAGCAGCGATCGATAGAGGAGTTCCTGCTCGGCGGTGAAGCCCAGCTCCGCCAGGCCCATCAGGATGACTTTGTCTGTTTGCTGACCGGTCCTGGCAGCCACCTGCCATCAGACACGCTGCGCCGGGAACCGCCGCTGCCGAAGGATGAGGGGTACCCCCCGCCTGCGAGAGGAAGTGCGGTGGCAGCCTTGTCCATTCGGTGCGGTCGGCTCGATCCCGCCGCCAGCCCGGCCGTGCTGGTCGGGGCGTGGCTGATCGACGCACTGTCCGGCACGGCTCGGATCAGCCTGATGTGTTCCGGCAATGAACTGATCATGCTGGAAGTAACGCCGCTGGACAGGCATGACGGGGTCCAGGCCGACGTGGCGCGCGTCCTGTGCGAGCCCCGCTTTGCCGGTTGGCGCATCCTCGACGAATGACGACGCGTGGATCGCAGGTTCTTCGAGTTCAAGTTGGCCTGCCTGCCTCGTCCCGATCTACTACTTACGCTGAACCGATACTTAATATAACTAGCTGCGAAGAAAGTCCATAGCACTCGGGACAGCGGCCGACCGACATCGAACCCGCGCTTCCGGTCAGTTGCTGACCTGCGGTTGTCCACTTCATGCCTGCCCGCTACCTAGTCGGCTGCCTCGATGAGATGTCCCATATGCGTATGCGGTCCGAACTTGCCGGCGCAGAGCTGGCTCCCCCCAAGCTGAAGCTCGCAATCCTGGGGCCCCTGACCCTGCACCTCGACGGCCATGCCGTCGCCCTCGGTCCGCTCAAGCAACAACAGGTGCTGGCCATGTTGCTCTGCCGGGTGAACTCGGTGACCTCGGTGGACACGCTGACCGACATCCTGTGGGGTGACGAGCCGCCGCGGACTGCACGCAAGAACTTGCAGGTGTACATGGCCTGCATACGAAAGCTGCTGCGCAGTGATGGCAACGACGACCGACTGACCCACCGCAACGGCGGCTACCTGCTGCGCGCGAGTGCGAACGAGTTGGACCTGCTGGAGTTCCAGCAGCGGGTGTCGCTAGCTCGTGACGCCGGTGACCTGGCCGGCGTCGTCGCAGGGCTCGGAGCCGCCCTGCGTCTCTGGCGTGGCGGACTGCTGGACGGGCTGACCGGGACCCCGCTGATCGGGAGTGAGGCGGACCGGCTGTCGGTGAAGTATCTCGGCGTGTTCGAGGACTGGGCCGAAGGCGAACTGACGCTCGGCAATGCGACCAGGGTGGTGGAGCAGATCCGCGAGGTCGCCGGCTCCCATCCATTCCGGGAACGGCTGCGTCAGCTCGAGATGACCGCACTGCACCGGGCCGGCCGGCAGGCGGAAGCGCTCAGCGTGTTCGACGAACTTCGCCAGGCTCTCGCGCGCGAGATGGGGCTGCGGCCCAGTCCGGCCACCGAGAAGCTCT
>DASZEI010000248.1:0-2500 GCA_035940975.1 Jatrophihabitans sp.
CGACCCGGACGTCGAGCTGCACGAGGCCGAGGCGGACTCGGTGGAACCGGCCGAGCTGCTGCAGCTGCTGAGCCCGTCGCTGTTCGGCGGCAGCCGGCTGGTGGTGCTGCGCTCGGCCCAGGACCTGCCGGCGGCCCGGGTGCCGGCGGTGGTGCCGCTGCTGCTCGACACCGACCCGGACACCACGGTGGTGGTTCAGCACCTCGGCGGCGCCAAGGGCAAGGCGGTGCTGGACGCCATCCGCAAGGCCAAGCCGGCCGAGATCAGCTGCGCCAAGGTGACCCGTTTCGAGGACCGCCGGATGTTCCTGCGCAACGAGGTGCGCCGGTTCCGCGGCCGGATCACCCCGGACGCGGCCGCCGCGCTGATGGAGGCGGTCGGCAGCGACCTGCGCGAGATCTCCTCGGTGGCGGCCCAGCTGGTGGGCGACACCGGCGGGTCCATCGACGTGGACGCGGTGGCGGCCTACCACCGGGGCCGGGCTGAGGTCAGCGGGTTCGCGGTCGCCGACCAGGCGGTGGTCGGCAACGTCGCCGAGGCGGTGACCAACCTGCGCTGGGCGCTGCACGTCGGGGTGCCGCCGGTGGTGATCGCCGACGCGCTGGCCGACGGGGTCCGGACGGTGGCCCGGGTGCTGGGCGCCGGGCCGGGGGACCCGTTCCGGCTGGCGCCGGTGCTGGGCATGCCGCCCTGGAAGGTCAAGCGGGCCCGGTCCCAGGCCGGCGGCTGGACCGAGCCGGGGCTGCGGCACGCCCTCGGGGTGGTGGCCGACCTGAACGCCGACGTGAAGGGGGCGGCGGCCGATCCGGAGTATGCGCTGGAGTCGGCGGTGCGCCGGATCGCCGCCGCCCGCGCCGAGCGCTGAGGCCACCTGCCGGCCGCATAAGGCTGCGCTGTCAGAAGGTACGGATCACGCTGCCGAACAGCGGGTCGTGATCGGACGTCGGCGAGGACGTGGCGTCCCCGTCGGAGATGGTGAAGTGGTTGTCGCTCGTGAAGATGTAGTCGATCTTCGGATCGCTGGCGTAGGGCGTGGAGTGGGTGCCCTCGTTGCAGGTGCTGCTCTGGCTGGTGCGGCTGGAGCAGGCGTCGACTTCCCGGAAGTGCCCGATCCCGTGGCCGCCGCCGTAGTACGGGCCGTAGAAGTGGTCGAGCACGGAGTTGCCGGGGGTGGTGTTGAAATCGCCGGCCAGCACCACCGGCGCCGGCAGGTAGCTGTTCACCTTGGTCGCCACCGCGATCGCTTGCCGGTCGCGTTTCTGCTCGTTCGCGCCGGAGCTGCCGGGGCTCAGGTGGGTCACGCAGTAGTGGAAGGACGGCGCGACGATGTGGGCGCACAGCAGCATCCGGTCCTCCTTGGCATCGGGCAGGAGGACCCGTTCGACGCTGTCAGCCGGCGCGCTGCCGGCGGTGTAGCGGATGAGCAGGCCGTTTCCGTAGTCCTGGCAGCGGCTGCGCAGTACCGGATGGCCCGCCGCGATGGTCTGGCCGAAGATTTCCTGGTAGGTCAGGCCCTTCGCTGCCAGGGCGTCCTTGGCGGCGGTCAGCTGGTTCCGGCAGATCTCGTTGATCGAGACGATGTCAGCGCGGTGCGTGTAGGCGCTGGTGGCGATGTCCTGACCCGCGGTGTTGTTCCCGGCGTAGCAGATGTTGCCGCAGATGTTGATCTGCAGGTACCGCTGCGCGATGCCTGCGCGCGCTGCCGTTACGGGCGTCAGCAGCCAGCCGAGGAGCGTCAGCGAGGCGACGATCGCGGCGATGGGCAGCGAGGTGACCCTTGCGCCACGCATCTGAGCCCCTCCGTTCCACCGTGCCGCGCGGCACGGCGGAAGCCCGCGGCCGCTACTTACTGAAAATAGCGGCCGCTGCCGCGCGGTGGTGATCGCCGACGCGCTTGCTGACGGGCTCGGGACGGTGGCGGAGGCGGACAGCACACAGCCCGCGTCCGGCCGGAGCCGGTGACGCGGGCTGTCGAGGTTGAGCGGGGCCGAACTAGAGCGAGCCGACGCGCTGCGCCATCGCCGACTTCTTGTTGGCGGCCTGGTTGGCGTGGATGACGCCCTTGCTGACGGCCTTGTCCAGCTGCCGGGAGGCGTGGACCAGGGCGGTGGTCGCCTTGTCCTTGTCGCCGGTGTCCGCGGCGGTCCGGAAGGACCGGATCGCGGTCTTCAGCGCGCTCTTGGTGCTCTTGTTGCGCAGCCGAGCGGCCTCGTTGGTGCGGATCCGCTTGATCTGGGACTTGATGTTCGCCACGAAGTTTGCCTCGAATGCCGATCGTTCGCCGAATGGGACTGCTGATGGTGCCGGCACAGACCGCCGGACAACCTCGCCAGATTACCAGTGCGCTCGGCTGGCTCCCAAATCAGCGGCCGGCCTACCAGCCTGTCTACGGCTGGTAGGCCGGCAGCGGACAGCTGGTGCGTCAGCCCGGGTTGTTGTCACCGGCAGGGATGCGGACCGTGCGGCTGTCCTGGGCCAGCACGCTTCCGTCGGTCTCGCT
>DASZEI010000249.1:0-6708 GCA_035940975.1 Jatrophihabitans sp.
GGCCAGACCCCGACCGCCCGGCTGGAGCTGGGCTGCAAAGCCGGCAACGTCGCCTCGACTCGGGTGGCGGAGGCCGCCGGCTTCCGTGCCGAGGGGCGCCGGGCCGGCCGGTTGGGCAACCCCGACGGCAGTTACAGCGACGAACTCATCTTCGGGATGGTGCGCCCCTGATCAGCTGCGGTACAGCTGATGCTTGGCGATGTACTGCACCACCCCGTCGGGCACCAGATACCAGACCGGCCGGCCGGCCCGCACCCGTTGCCGTACCGCCGAGGACGAGATCGCCATCGCCGGCACGTCCAGCAAGGTGATGATGTCGGCGGGCAGGTGGTCGCCGGACAGGTGATAGCCGGGCCTGGTCACCCCGACCAGGTGGCACCTGCGAAACAGTTCGTCGGCGTCCTTCCAGGACAGGATGGCCTGCAGCGCGTCCGCCCCGGTGATGAAGAACAGCTCGGCGTCGGGCCGGATCGCTGAGATGTCGCTCACGGTGTCGACGGTGTAAGTCGGGCCCGGGCGGTCGATGTCCACCCTGCTGACCCAGAACCTCGGGTTGGGAGCGGTTGCCACCACCGTCATCAGGTAGCGATGCTCGGCCGGGCTGACCTCGCGCTCGGCCTTCTGCCACGGCTGGCCGGTCGGTACGAAGACCACCTCGTCGAGCTCGAAAAGGTCGGCGACCTCGCTGGCCGCCACCAGGTGACCGTGGTGGATCGGGTCGAACGTGCCACCCATGATGCCCACCCGGCGCGGCTGACCGTCAACCGCCCGGACCGCCGGCCAGCTGTCGGTGTCGGACTGAGCAGTCATGGCCGGCATTTTAGGGGTCAGCCGGGCCGGTGCCCGCCAGGCCGGCTCAGCGCTGCGCCACGGTGGTCGGGGTGATCGGCGCCGGCAGCATCGATTCCCCGGTCAGCCAGCGGTCCACTCCGGCCGCGGCCGAACGGCCCTCGGCGATCGCCCACACGATCAGGCTCTGGCCGCGGCCCATGTCACCGGCCACGAACACGCCGTCCACGTTGGTGGCGAACTCGGCGTCGCGAGCCACGTTGCCGCGCTCGGTCAGCTCGACCCCGAGGCCGTCCAGCAGCTCGTTGCGCTCGGGGCCGAGGAAGCCCATCGCCAGCAGCACCAGCTCGCAGTCCAGCTCGAACTCGCTGCCGGGCACCTTCTCGAACCGGCCGTCGACCAGCTCTACCTGGTGCGCCCGCAGCGCCCGCAGGTTGCCCTGGTCATCGCCGAGGAAGCACTCGGTGTTCACCGCGAAGACCCGCTCGCCACCCTCTTCGTGAGCCGAGGCGGTTCGCAGCAGCACCGGCCAGGTAGGCCACGGATTGTCCTCGGACCGGGCCGCCGGCGGCCGGGCCAGGATCTCGAACTGGTGCACCGACAGCGCGCCCTGCCGGTGGGCGGTGCCCAGGCAGTCCGCGCCGGTGTCACCGCCACCGATGATCACCACCCGCTTGCCGGCCGCGGAGATCGGCGCGGTGTCGTAGTCGCCCTGCTGAACCCGGTTGGCCAGTGGCAGGAACTCCATCGCCTGGTAGATCCCGGCGAGCTCGCGGCCGGGGATCGGCAGGTCCCGCCACGCCGTGGCGCCGCCGGCCAGCAGGACCGCGTCGTAGTCGGCACGCAACTGCTCGGCGGTGATGTCCACCCCGACGTTGACCCCGGTACGGAACTCGGTGCCTTCGGCCCGCAGCTGCTCGATCCGCCGGTCGATCACCCGCTTCTCCATCTTGAACTCGGGAATGCCGTAGCGCAGCAGGCCGCCGATCCGGTCGGCGCGTTCGAGCACGCTGACCTGGTGGCCGGCCCGGGTCAGCTGCTGGGCCGCGGCCAGCCCCGCCGGGCCCGATCCGACCACCGCCACCCGCTTGCCGGTCGGCCGGTCGGGCGGCAGCGGCCGCACCCAGCCGTTGTCCCAGGCGTGCTCGATGATCTCCTTCTCGACCTGCTCGATGGTGACCGGGTCCTGGCTGATGCCCAGCACGCAGGACGCCTCGCACGGCGCCGGGCAGAGCCGGCCGGTGAACTCGGGAAAGTTGTTGGTGGCGTGCAACCGGTCGATGGCATCGTGCCAGCGGTCGCGGTACACCAGGTCGTTCCACTCCGGGATCAGATTTCCCAGCGGGCAGCCGTTGTGGCAGAACGGGATGCCGCAGTCCATGCACCGGCTGGCCTGGGTACGGGTGAGCGCGTCGTCGGACGGTTCGTACACCTCGCGCCAGTCCTGGATGCGGACCGCGACCGGCCGGCGGCGTGGAAGCTCGCGGTCGTGCTTGAGAAATCCGGTGACGTCGCCCACTCGGCTGCCCTGTTCTCGTGAGGTTGCATGCACACGGGACAGCACCGGCCCACCGAAAGGATACGGGACGCCGCCGGGCGCCGGGCACGTTGCGCATCCCTATCTCGAGTAGATCCTTCGAGCCTTTGCCGCCCGGGGCGACAGCAGCGGCCCCGACCGCCATCATGGCCCGATGAGCGGCAGCATCGAGATCGTCTTCGAGACCCACTCCGTGAGCGAGGACAACGAGCGGGGTATCGCGACCGGCTGGAACTCGGGACGGCTGTCGGCCAAGGGTCGCGAGTTCGCGGTCGAACTGGGGCGGCGCCGCCGGATCGAGGCCATTGACACGGTGTTCACCTCTGACCTGGGCCGGGCGGTGGAAACCGCTGAGTTGGCCTTCGCCGGCTCCGGCGCCGACATCCTGCACGACTGGCGGCTGCGCGAGTGCGACTACGGCGACCTCAACGGCGCGCCGGCCGAGGTCGTGCACCGCGACCGGCGGCGTTACCTCGACCAGGCCTACCCGGGTGGCGAGTCCTGGCGCCAGGCGGTCGAGCGGGCCGGCCGCTTCCTGGCCGACCTGCCGCCACGCTGGAGCGGCAAGCGGATCCTGGTCATCGGCCATGTCGCCACCCGGTGGGCACTGGACCAGGCGATCGACGCCCGGTCGCTGGATACCCTGATCGACACGGACTTCGGCTGGCAGGAAGGCTGGGAGTACACGCTCAGGACGGCATGAGACGTCCTGCTCGCACCGCCGCCAGAAGACCGGACAGACAACGGAGCCGGGACCGGCCGCGGTTTCGCGGTCAGCCCCGGCTCCGAGCCGGTCTGGGATCAGCTGGTCAGGCGATTACCTGATCAGACGGTCGCCGGGAAGACGCCGAAGGTCGCCAGCCAGTCCTGGACCACCTTGATGTCCACCCGCTGGTAACCGCCGAGGTAGCGGCAGTTCTGGGTGTAGGTGTAGCTCGTCACGGTCACGATGTAGCCGTTGAGGAAGGTCGGGCCGCCCGAGTCACCGAAGCAGGTGCCGCCGGTGCCCCGGGTGTCGTTCGGGTTGCCGTTGAGCTGCAGGATCTGGTTGGTCAGCTTCTGCCCCGGCTGCACCGTGAACCGGCGGATCAGCGGGTAGCTCATCGGCTGCGGCTTCTGCGGGCCGGAGTCCGGCTTGCGCACCTCGGTGCCGTAGCCGACCGAGGTGAACAGGGTCTGGTTCAGCCTGGGCTGGGCGTAGGCGTCGAGGTAGTTCAGCGGAGCCAGGGTCGCCGGCTCGATGTTGGTCACCGGGCGGTCCAGCACGATGACGCCGACGTCGTTCCAGTTGTTCAGGTCCGTGAAGCCGGAGTAGTCCGGGTGCGCGTAGGCGGTGCCGGACAGGAAGCCGGCGGCCTCGATCTCAGCCTGGGTGTAGCCGGTTTCCGGGTTAGCCGCGGCCGGCCAGCCGGACGGCGGCTGCAAGGCGACCACCGAGCGGAAGTCGACCAGCGTCTTGCCGACGGTGTCCACCGTGCAGTGCGCGGCGGTGAGCAGGACGGTCGGCGTGACCAGCGTCGCGGTGCAGCGGAACCGGCCGTCCGGCGTGTAGAACAGGATCACGCCGACGTTCGGGTGCTGGTTGCCGTCTGGCTCGCCGCCGGTGATGGCGACTGCCGGGCTCATCGAGCCGACGGTGAGGCCCAGGATGACGAACAAGACGCCGAACAAGCGCCTGAGTCGAGATGTCATGAAATGCCTTTCCTCCGTGTGGTATGACCTGAATTATCGCTGCTGCGGGCCGGTCGCCCGGGCCCGCGAAGGCGATGGTGCACCCATTCGAACATCGGATGACGCGGCTGTCCAGACCTGGCTGCGAGCAAGCTCGTCCACCACCCTCCGGTACTGCCATCGGCCGGTGTAGCCACTGCCACCGGCCGGTGTCAGCCGCGAACCTGGCCGTCGCCGAAGATCACCCACTTTGTGGAGGTCAGCTCGGTCAGCCCCATCGGGCCGCGGGCGTGCAGCTTCTGCGTCGAGATGCCGATCTCGGCGCCGAACCCGAACTCGGCGCCGTCGGTGAACCGGGTCGAGGCGTTGACCAGCACCGCCGCGGCATCGACCTGGGACACGAACCGGCTGGCGGTGCCGAGGTTGCTGGTCACGATCGCCTCCGAGTGCCCCGAGGACCACCGCCGGATGTGCTCGATCGCCTCGTCCACGTCGGCGACCACCCGGGCGGCGAGTTCCAGGTCCAGGTACTCGGTCTCCCAGTCGTCGTCGGTGGCCGGCCGCACCGCGGGGTCGGCGGCCACGAACTCGGCATCGCCGTGTACCAGCACGCCCCGCCCGTGCAGGGCCGGGATGATCCGGGGCAGGAACTCGGCGGCCACCGCGCGGTGCACCAGCAGCGACTCGACCGCGTTGCAGACGCTGGGCCGCGAGATCTTGGCGTTCAGGACGATCCGCTCGGCCATCTCCAGGTCCGCCTCGGCGTCGACGTAGATGTGCACGTTGCCGATGCCGGTCTCGATCACCGGAACCGCGGCGTTGTCCACCACGTAGCGGATCAGGCCGGCCCCACCGCGCGGGATGACCACGTCGACCAGGCCACGGGCCCGCAGCAGGTGCCCGACGCTGGAGCGGTCGGTGCCCGGCACCAGCTGGATGGCGTCGGAGGGCAGCCCGGCCTTGGCGGCGGCCTCGGACAGCACCGCCACCAGCGCCCGGTTGGAGCAGATCGCGCTGGCCGAACCGCGCAGCAGGGCGGCATTGCCGGACTTCAACGCCAGCCCGGCGGCGTCCACGGTCACGTTGGGCCTGGCCTCGTAGACCATCGCCACCACCCCGAACGGCACCCGCAGCTGGCGCAGCCGCAGGCCGTTGGGCCGGGTGAAGCCGCGCACCACCTCGCCGACCGGGTCCGGCAGCCCGGCGATCTCGCGCAGGCCCTGCGCCATGCCGGCGAGCCGGTCCGGGTTGAGGGCCAGCCGGTCCACCAGCTGCTCGGCGGTGCCGTCCTCGCGTGCCGCGGCCACGTCGGCGGCGTTGGCCTCCAGCAGCTCGGCGGTAGCAGCTTCGAGGGCGGCGGCCATCGCGTGCAGTGCCTGGTCCTTGTCGGCGCGGGTCAGGGTGGCCAGCTCGAAGCTGGCCTGCCGCGCCCTGGCAGCGACCGCCCGGACCGCCTCCTCACCGGGATCGGTCGCGGTGCTCTGCCGGTGTTGCGTCATGACTCGAAGGATAAAGCGCGCTAGGCGGCTACGCCGCCGAGGCGCCGGCACCGCTGAGGAAGGCCGAGAGACATTGAAACTGAATTGTCACAAAGCAATCTATTGCTACGTAGGCAAGAGCGTGATGCACTTATTTTCCGTTTTCTCCACTTGGTTGGGAAAGGACCTTTCATGATTATTTCGGCACTCTCCAGTGTCCGACGGCGGCTGGCGGTCGGCGCGGCCACGCTTCCGCTGGTGATCGGCGGACTGGCTATCGCGACGGCCGGACCGGCTGACGCGATCACCTGCACCCATCCTGGCTGGTCCGACAAGGACCCCGGCTCCGGTACCGGGAATTCCAGCTCAACTCCGGTGCACACCGGCCCGGCCGGCAGCTGCGCGGTCGTTGCCACCGTCGGGACCGCCGTTGTCCTGCATTACCACTGCTACGTCGTCAACAGCGCCGGCAACACCTGGACCAACGTGCGGATCGACGGCACGAACATCGACGGTTGGGTGTGGGATTCCTACCTGGACGACGGCGGCTCGTTCTACCACTGCTAGCCGCTCGCCGACTACAGCACCTCAGCCCTACAGCAGGATCAGGTCGTCGCGGTGGACGGCCTCGCGGCGCAGGTCGGCGGGCAGGTCCCGGGTGGACTTGCCGAGCAGCTCGGGCAGGTCCTCGCTGTCGAAGGCCACCAGCCCGCGCGCCACCACGGTGCCGGCCGGATCGGCCAGTTCCACCGGGTCACCGGCGGCGAAGTCGCCGGTCACCGCGGTGATCCCGGCCGGCAGCAGTGACGCCCGGTTGCGCACCACCGCGGTGACGGCCCCGGCATCGAGCAGCAGCCGGCCGCGCGGGGTGGTGGCGTGGCGCAGCCAGAACAGCCGCGAGGCCATCCGTTGCCCGAGCGGCGCGAAGTAGGTGCCGCCGAGCCCGGCCAGCGCGTCGCCGATCGCGGCGGCGTTGGACAGCAGCACCGGAATGCCGGCCCCGCCGGCGATCAGCGCCGCGTCGATCTTGGTGGACATGCCGCCGGTGCCGACGCCCGAGCCGCCGCCGGTGATCCGTACCGAGGCCAGTTCCGCCGACCCGGTGACCTCCGCGATCAGCGCCGCGCCGGGCTTGCGCGGGTCGGCGGTGTACAGGCCGTCGATGTCGGACAGCAGCACCAGCGCGTCGGCCCGCACCAGGTGCGCGACCAGCGCCGCCAGCCGGTCGTTGTC
>DASZEI010000250.1:0-7192 GCA_035940975.1 Jatrophihabitans sp.
GCTGGTGGTCGGCAAGTCCACGGTGCCGGCCGGGACCGCGGCGGAGCTGGCCGGGGTGCTGGCCGAGCTGGCACCGCACCCGGAGGTGGAGCTGGCCTGGAACCCCGAGTTCCTGCGCGAGGGTTTCGCCGTCGAGGACACCCTGCGGCCGGACCGGCTGGTCTTCGGGGTGCGCAGCGACTGGGCCGAGCAGACGCTGCGCTCGGCCTTCGAGCCGGTCATCGAGGCCGGCACACCGGTGATCGTCACCGACTTCGCCACCGCCGAGCTGGTGAAGGTGGCGGCGAACTCGTTCCTGGCCACCAAGATCAGCTTCATCAACGCGATGGCCGAGGTGTGCGAGGCGACCGGCGCCGACGTCACCCAGCTCGCCGACGCGATCGGCCACGACGCCCGGATCGGCCGGCGCTTCCTCAACGCCGGCCTCGGCTTCGGCGGTGGCTGCCTGCCCAAGGACATCCGGGCCTTCATCGCCCGGGCCGGCGAGCTGGGCGTGGACCAGGCGGTGTCGTTCCTACGCGATGTCGACGAGATCAACCTGCGCCGGCGGGCCCGCACCGTCGAACTCGGGCTCGACCTGCTGGACGGTTCGTATCGCGGTACCCGGGTGGCGGTGCTGGGTGCCGCGTTCAAGCCCAACTCCGACGACGTGCGGGACTCGCCGGCGCTGGACGTGGCTGCCGCGGTCGGCCGGCGTGGTGCGACCGTGCTGGTATATGACCCGGAGGCCAATGCCAGCGCGCACCGGCTGCACCCGGAACTGGTCTATGCCGCCTCGCTGGAGGAGGCGGTCGAGCAGGCCGACCTGGTGATGCTGCTGACCGAGTGGTCCATCTTCCGTGCGATGGACCCGGACACCATCGGTGCCCGGGTCGCCCAGCGAAACCTGGTGGACGGTCGCAACGTGCTCGACCCGGCCCAGTGGCGGGCCGCCGGCTGGGCCTACCGGGCGCTGGGACGTCCCTAAAGTTCCATGCCTGGACGGTTAGAGCCGAGGCTCACCTATGGGGCTCCATCCGAGTTCGCGTATGCCTACCGTTCAGGCAGTACGGGCGTTCCTCGGCGCCTCCTAGTTGGACCCTTCCGCAGAGTGGGCACTCATATATGACCTCGCCTTCTTTCGAGCCAGGTACACGCCTATCAGGCATGGTGCTCCCTCCTCGTGTTCGTTTCCGAGATCAGGTGGGCAATGGCGAGTAACTTAGCGAACAATTCGAATGACTCTAAGTCGACCTCTGAAATAGCTCCTGGCTGTCGGCAAGCGATCTCAATCAATCCCAGTTTTCGTCCACCAGCCTGAATGGGCACATAAGCGTAGCAAGGCCACATCGTCCCGTCATATGCCCAATCCTTCTCCTCGGGAGGAGCAGTGGCGTAATCAGCGACCCATGCACTTTGCTGTCCATTCATGTAGAGGCTTCGAAGAGCGCGACCTCGCTTACTCTCATCATCCAAGTCCGGAGGAAGTGAGCCACAATTCTGGGGATATTCACCGGCGCGCAGCAAGTCACCTTTGGAGTACAGGGTGACCACGCGATGTCCGGGGTTCGCCTGCCGCCAGCTAGCGATGCCCACAAGTATCGAGGACTCGCAGGCGGCGAGTGCCTCCGCACAGTTCCCATATGGCCGTGCCACCCGAGCCACGCTATCGAGTAGCTCGAATAGCCGTGATGCCGAAAGTCCACCATCTTGAGTGAGAGGGCTTGTCGAGTAGAACTCCCTCAGTGCAGGAAGTAGGGCACTGAAAAGATTCGCCAGAGTCATCTCCATCGGTATCGGCGAACCTACAATCTCTATCTTCTGTTGACTCGTCAGAATTGCTTCGTCCGATGCTGCAGTACACTGTATGTCAACTATTACGCTGCCACCAGCACCCACTTGGATGCGATCATAGGGCACTCGCCTCTCCTCAGCCATTTTCATGCTGCCCAATCGTCCTGCTTCAGACGGCCGTTCGGCTGTCGTTTGAAGACGGATCGGGCACCGATACGTGTCATTAGCTGATCTCACCGCTATCTCGACGCTGGAGTAATTCTCTGGACCTCTGCAAGAAACAACCAATGACGAATCAGCTTCCAGGCCAATCTCAAATTTTGGCTTCCGTGCCACATTAAGTTCCCATTCAGCCTTTTTGCCAGCGGCCACAGCCGAATGCGTCTGCTTTTTCGTAAATAGCACAGCAACCGCGATAGCGACCAAACATGCCATAGTCGCCGCCGCGGCGGAGATGTCCTGGGCAGACATATCTCAATGTTGACACGACCTCGACCTGTTATAACAGGTTAGGCAACCGGACATCGCAAGGCAGTTCATTAGCGGACGGGAAGTCGGGTCGGCAGCCTCACCCGATAGGGATTGAGCCCGGTGATCCGTCCGATGTTGGACCACCATCAGGAAGGTGGCGATGCTGAGTGCTGACGCTGAGCTGTCCGGACCTGTGGATAACTTCGGAGCGCGCCGAGGAACTGTCGTACCCACACCCTAGTGTCTGATGTATGACAGCAACCGCGACGGAGGCAACGGCAGCGGCCGCCGCCCTGTCGGCCGTGGTCGCCGAGCTGATCGCGGCGCCGCTGTCGCCGCTCACCGAGCCGGAACTCCTCGACACGATCCGCATGGTCGAGCAAGCACGCCGGCAACTGGAATACCTCGACCACGTGCTGGTCTCCGAGATCGAAGCGCGGAACGTCCCCGCTCGCCACGTGCTGCGGGGCACGAGTTACTTCCTGGCCGGCCTGCTGACCCTGAGTCCGGCCGAGAGTTCGCGTCGAGTTCGGCAAGCGCGAGAGTTGGGGCCGCGGGTCACCCTCACCGGTGACCGTCTGGAACCGCTGCTGCCGGCGACTGCTGCCGCTCGGGCAGACGGTGCCATCACCGCACAGCACGCCGACGTCATCGCTCGAGCGGTCGGCAAGGTCCGCCACCACCTCGCCGCCGACCACCTGGCCGACGTCGAGCACTTCCTGGTCGAACAAGCCCAACTGTTCGACGCCAAGTTGCTCGCCGGCATCGCCCGGCAACTGATCGACACCGTCTTTCCGGACGGGGCGCTGGCTGACGAGGAGGGTCAGCAGCGGCGACGCCAGCTGAGCTGCCTCCCGAACGGCGACGGCATGTACCGGATCAGCGGTGATCTCGATGCGGAAACCTCCGCGCTGGCGATGTCGGTACTGCACGCCCTCGCCGCACCGAGGCCGACCGATGCCGGCGGGCCGGACGAGCGCTCCGCCGGTCAACGCCTGCACGACGCGTTCCGGGCCGTCCTGAGGCTGGCACTGCGGTCCGGCGAGCTACCCGCAACGGGTGGCGTACCCGCAACGGTGCTCATCACCATGACCGCCGAGCAGTTCGAGTCGCGCTCGGGCCTGGCCACCACCAGTTTCGGCGAGCGGCTCCGGGTCGAGCAGGCTTTGCGACTTGCCGACCAAGCGGCCATCGCCTGGATCGTGCACAACAGCACCGGAGGGATTCTCAACTACGGAACCACCCGGCGGCTGGCCAGTTCCACCCAGACTCTCGCCCTGATCGCTCGTGACCAGGGCTGCACCTTTCCGGGCTGCATGGATCCGCCGGAGTGGACCGAGAAACATCACATCACGCCCTGGGCGCGGGGCGGCCCGACGGACCTGGAGAACCTGTGCCTGCTGTGCGACTTCCACCACGATCGATTCGACCGGCAGGGCTGGCAGATCACCATGCACAGCGGCGTGCCGTGGTTCGTGCCACCGGCCTGGCTCGACGCCGAGCAGAAGCCACTCCGCAACGTCCGGCCGGCGCTGTCGACCATGGCCGAGCAGCTGGCCGGACCCCCGCCGAGTTGATTCGCCGGCCGTGGTTCATCTGCTGGGCGTCAGCTGGTGATGTCCTTGCGGGCAAAGCGGGTCCAGGCCGCGGTGAAGAACACCGCGCTGTAGATCACCGACAGCGCGCTACCCCGGATCATGTCGTCCCAGCCGATTACCGGGGTGAGGGCGTCCAGCCAGGAGTACTGGAAGTGGGTGGGCAGCACCACCCGGTAGGGATCCAGCGCGGTGATCGAGTCCAGGATGTTGGACACCACCACCAGGAAGGTGGCACCGCCGACGGCAGCCAGCGGAGCGTCGGTCAGCACGCTCAGCAGGAAGGCCAGCGCCGCCACCAGCAGCGCCTGGCCCGCCGCGTACAGCGCGACGATCAGCATCCGCTGCAGGGTCTCGGCGTGGGAGAAACTGCCCCCGAACGGCGACCTGGCCGGGTCCCAGCCGAAGAACACCCCACCGACCAGATAGGCCCAGGCCGGCAGCAGCAGGTTGACCCCGAACGAGAACGTCAACGCCACCAGCAGCTTCTGGCGCAGCAGCCGAGCGCGCGGGATCGGCATCGCCAGCAGGTACCGCAGCGAGGACCAGCTCGCCTCGCTGGCGATGGTGTCGCCGCAGAACATCGCCACGATCACCACCAGCAGGAAGCCGACCGAGGCGAACTCGGTGAAGAACGCGAAGTTGCCCGCACCCGACGTCGCCAGGTCGACCAGCGCCGGCCGGTCCCGGTTCGAGCCACCCGAGCCGCCGAGCTGGAACGCCAACGCCATGATGATCGGCAACGCCAGCAGGAACAGCCCGACCAGCTGGGTACGCCGGCGGGTGAGCTGGCGGGCGAACTCGACCCGCAACGGCATGGTGCGCCTGCTGTCGAAGGCGGCCGCGCCGGGCCCGGGCTGTTCTGGCGAGAGCGCGGGCAGTTGGGCGAGCCGGGAGTGGACGCCGCGCCGGGTCGGCGGCACCCCGGCCTGGAGACCTGACTCACCGGCGGGAGTGCTGGAGCCGGCTGCGGGCATGCTGGAGCCCGGAACGCTGGAGCCGGCTGCGGGCACGTTGGACGCGGGCACGCCGCCGCCCGTTCCGGACGGGCCCGCGCCGCTAGTCAACCCGCTCACCGATCAGCTCCAGGAACACGTCCTCCAGCGCCCGCCGGGCCGGCACCGGCCGGGCACCGACACCGGCCGCCGCCAGCACCTCGCGCGCCCGGTCGACATCGTCGACGGCCAGCTGGGTGGCTCCGGTTCCGGCCACCTCGGCCACCGAGCCGGCGGCCACCAACCGGCCCCGGTGCATCACCACCACGTGGCTGCAGGTCTGCTCGACCTCGGCCAGCAGGTGGGAGGACACGATGACGCTGCGTCCGGTGGCGGCATAGCGGCCCAGCACCAGCCGCATCTCGGCGATCTGCGGCGGGTCCAGGCCGTTGGTCGGTTCGTCCAGCACCAGCACCTCGGGCAGCCCCAGCATCGCCTGGGCGATCGCCAGCCGCTGCTGCATGCCATGGCTGTAGGTCTTCACCCGGCGCTCCAGCGACTCCCCCAGCCCGGCGATCTCCAGCACCGTCTCGAACTGGGCCTGCTCCATCGGCCGGCCGGACGCCGCCCAGAACAGCCGCAGGTTCTCCCGGCCGCTCAGGTGCGGCAGGAAACCCGGTCCCTCGACGAAGGCTCCCAACCTGGACAGCACCTGCGCCCCGGGCACCACCTCGTGCCCGAACACCCGGATCGAGCCGGCGGTGGGCAGGATCAGCCCCATCAGCACCCGCAGCGTGGTGGTCTTGCCGGCGCCGTTCGGCCCGAGCAGGCCCAGCACCTGGCCCCGCTCGACCCGGAAGCTCACCCCGTCCACCGCGCGGTAGCCGTCGGCATAGACCTTCGCCAGGTCCGACACCACGATCGGCACCCCGGCCAGCGCCGGGTCGGCGTCGCCCGGCCGTCGGGACCGCAGCCGCCACCAGCCGTAGGCCAGGCACAGCAGCAGCACCAGCGCGGCCACGATCAGCCAGTTGCGAGCGCCACCGGTGCGCACCTCGGTGACCGGCAGCGACGCGAGGTTGAGGGTGGCTCCCGAGGCGACCAGGTTCTCGCCGAGACCGACCGTGTAGGTGGCGGGCTCTTCGGGCAGCTGGTAGCCGAAGTCGGTGGTGGCCACCTCGACGGCGAGCCGGTGCCCGGCCGGCACCTGCGCCACGATCCAGGGCAGCCGGACCGTCACCAGCCGCACCTGCCCCGGCGCACCGGTCAGCCGGACCGGTGACACCAGCCGGGCCGGCAGGGTGTCCGAGCCGTCCGGGCCGAGGTCGTGCAGCGAGGCGAACAGCGTGGCCGTCCCGCTCCGGCCGGTCGTCACCGAGAGCCTCACCTCGGACGAGCCGATCACCAGCGCCGGCTCGGACAGCGGATCGGAGCTGAACACCGCGCTCTGGCCGGGCAGCCGGGACAGCCCCGCGGCACCACCCAGGCCAAGACCGGCCGCCCCGCCGACCAGGTCGCCCAGCCCGGGAATGGTCGATACCGCCGCCGGCGAGCCTCCCGCCGGTGCGCTGATCTGGCGTGGCAAGCCGTGCAGCACGACCGGGCGGCTGGTGAAGCCGGGGTGGCCGGCCAGGCCCGGATACCCGGCGGCTCGCAGGGTGGTGTCCACCGTGCGGCCATTGGTGGCCGAGATGCCCGCGCCCGGCTGGGAAAGCTCGAAGCCGGTGCCCGAACCGGCCCTGCCGCGCAGCTGCTGATCGAAGAATCGCCTTTGCATGCCGGTGACATCGTCGTCAGAGCCGGGGGCGTCGTGGCCGCCGGTGCGCCACCGGACCGTCACCGGGGCGCCGGCCGCCGAGATCTGCCGGGCGTTCGCATCGGCCTCGCTGAGCGGGAACAGCGAGTCCTGCTCGCCCTGGGTCAGCAGGGTGGGCGCCCGCATGCCGGCCAGCACGGTGGCGGGACTGGACTCGCCCAGCAGGGTGGCCAGCCGCAGGTCCGGCGGGCCACCGGCGACGGCCCGCTGGTAGCTGGCGCACAGCTCGGCGGCGAACCGGCCGCAGCTGCTGGATCCCGCCTCCGGGGAGCTCGTGCCGGGCGCGCCGGAAGCACCGCCGTCATCGGAAGCACCGCCGTCATCGGAAGCACCGTCACCACTGGTCCCGCCGGCACCCCCACCGCCCGCGCCGGCGCTGAAGCCGCTGGAGAACAGGTAGCCGGCCCAGAGCTTCTTGAACACCCCGGCACGCTGGTCGGCACCGGCGGCGGCGTTGGGGAACAGCGACCGGGCCAGGTCGTTCCAGGTGATGTCGGCGGCCACCGCACCGATCCGGTGGTCGGTCGCCCCGAGCATCAGGGCCAGCGCGCCGCCGTAGGACGAGCCCGCCACCCCCATCACCGGCCGGTCACCGGCCCGCG
>DASZEI010000251.1:0-4783 GCA_035940975.1 Jatrophihabitans sp.
GAACACGGTAATTGTCCGGAGGATAGGTGTGCTGGAGATCGACATTCTCGAATGGTAGCACCCTTGTGTCCGATCGAGTCCGATCTGCTATCCGACATGCGGATCTTCGAAAAGAACATCGAGAGGTGCTGTCTGCGTCGACCCCACCCACCACCCGCGCCCGAAATCCCGCGTGTATCAAAAGACCCTTCGCTGCGGCTCCAACTGAAGGGAGAGGTGACATCTGGCCGTGCTCACCGTGCCGGGCGCCCAATCAGCGCGTCCGTTGCGTCCGTCCGGCCGAAAGGGTTCAAAGGTGAAGGCGTACGTTGCTGTGCTGCGCATAGCGGACTACCGGCTGCTGTGGACAGCGCTGGTGATCAATCTCCTCGGTGACGGCGCGACCTACACCGCTCTGGCTTGGATCACTGTGGAACGGGCGGGTGCCGCCGGGCTCGGCGTGCTGGGCGTCTGCCTCACCCTGCCGGTGATCGCGGGCGGCGCGGTGATCGGTCCGCTGCTCGACCGCTTCTCCCGGCGCAAGCTGTTCATCTACGACTCGGTGTTTCGCGGCCTGGTGGTGGCCCTGATCCCGCTGGTGGCAGCACTCGGCTGGCTGCAGATGTGGCAGCTCTACGCGGTGGCGCTGCTGTACGGGCTGCTCAAGATCATTCCGCTGGCCGGCACCCCGGCGGTGATTCCCGAGCTGGTGCCCGAGGGCGAACTGCAGGCCGCTTTCGGGTTGGAGGCCACCGCGATGGGTGCGGCCAACGTGGCCGGCCCGGCGATCGGCGCGCTGCTGATCACCTTGATCGGATCCTCGAACGTGCTGCTGCTCGATGCCGCCACCTACCTGGCGTTCGCGTTCCTGATCAGCCGGATCTCGGCCCCGCTGGACCGCCCGGCCCGCCCGGCCGGCGTCGAGGACGGCGCTGCCAAGCGCACCCTGGGCTGGGCGCCGGTGTTCGACATGATCGTCCACGACAAGTTCCTGCTGCTGCTCACGCTCTCCTTCGCCTCGTTCAACATCGCCGTCGGCGCGCTGCTGGTCGCCCTGCCCTGGCTGGCCAAGTTCGAATTCGCCAGCGGCCCGGGCATCCTCGGCCTGCTCCTGGCCGTCCTCGCCGCGGCCGAGCTGGTCGGCTCGCTGGTCTCCGGTGCGTGGAAGACCTCGGAACGGCAGATCCTGCGGATCGGCCAGTTGCAGATCATCTCCGGTGGCGTGTTGCTGCTGCTGGTGCCCAGGAGCTTGCCGGTGATCCTGCTCGGACTGCTGCTGACCGGGATCCTGTCCGCTCCGATGACCGTGATGGGCGGCGTGGTGCGGATGACGCGGACCCCCACCGAGATGCGCGGCCGGGCGATGACCTTGATGCGCACCACGATGGCCGGCGCGCTGCCGGTCGGCGCGGCGATCGCCGGCATCCTGCTCAGCGGCAGCCGTTACACCGAGCTGGTGGTGCTGATGACGGTGCTGGCCACCGCGCCCGGCTTCGTCACCGTGCTGACCTTCCGCAACATCCCGTTCCGGCTGGGGGTGAGCGCCGATGTCGACCGCAGGCCGGCCCCTGTCGAGTCCTGAGCCGAATCCTGAGCCGAGCCGTGAGCCGAGCCTCAGGCCGGGCCCTGAGCCGAGCCTTGAGCCGGGTCCTGAGCCGGTGGAGCTGGTTCCCGACCATCCCCGCTCCTCGGCCGCGGCTGCCGGCCCCGGCTCCGGCGGTTCCAGAGGTATCGCATGGGTGTCCGCGCCCGCCGACGGCCACGATCCGGCCGCCGTCCTGGCAGCCTTTCTGGTGGTCTTGTACAAGTACACCGGCCAGGCCGAGCTGCTGCTCGACGTGGAATTGGCCGGCCGGACCAGCGCGCTGCGGGTGAGCGTCGACCCGGACGCGACCGCGGCGCGGCTGCTGGCCGAGGCCGAGCACGGGCCGAGCTGGCAGACCCCGGTCCGATTCGCCGACCACCCGGTGCCGGCGATGCCGGATCAGGGTGCCGATCTGGTGCTCAGCACCTATGGCGCCGAGCTGCGGGTGGGATACCGCCCCGGACTGTTCGAACCCGGCACCGCGGCCCGGCTGGCCGAGCATGTGCGCCGGGCGCTGCGCCAGCGGCAGCGGCCGGTGCGGGCGGTCGACCTGCTCGCCGAGGGTGAGCGGGAACTGATCCTCGGCCGGTTCAACGACACCGCCCGGTCGTACCCGGCCGACACGCCCGTCCACCGGTTGTTCGAGGAGCAGGCCCGCCGGGCGCCGGACGCGCTCGCGGTCAGCTGGCACGACCAGCGGCTGACCTACCGGCAGCTCGACGACCGGGCGGACGGCCTGTCCCACGCGCTGCGGGCGGCCGGCGTGCGTCCCGGCGACCTGGTCGCGCTGCGCACCGGCCGCACGTCGGAGCTGGTGGTCGGAGCGCTCGCGATCCTCAAGGCCGGCGGGGCATACCTGCCGATCGACCCGGAGTACCCGCCCGGACGGGTGGAGTTCCTGCTCAGCGACTCCGGCGCCCGGGTGCTGATCACCGACCTGGCGCCGAACTTCGCCTTCACCGGCACGGTGCTCAGCCCCACAGCCCGCCCAGCCAGCACAGCGCCCCCGGTAGCACCGGACCTGCCCACCGACCGCGCGGTGGCCTTCCTCTGCTACACCTCCGGCACCACCGGCCGGCCCAAGGGCGTGCGGGTCACCCACCGCAACGTGGTGCGGCTGGTGCGTGGGGTCGAGTACGCCGACCTCGGGCCGCACACCCGCATCCTGCCCACCGGCTCGATCTCCTTCGACGCCAGCACGTTCGAGCTGTGGGCGGCGATGCTCAACGGCGGCAGCCTGCACTTCGCCGACAACGACGTGATCCTCAGCGCACGGGCGCTCGGTGCGGAGCTGACCGCGCAGCGGATCACCACGTTGTGGCTGACCTCGCCGCTGTTCAACCAGATCGTCGAGCAGGATCCGACGGTCTTCGGCTCGCTGCGTGAACTGTTCACCGGTGGCGACGTGCTGTCGCCGGTGCACGTGGCCAAGGCGCTGGCCACCTGCCCGGACCTGATCCTGATCAACGCCTACGGCCCGACCGAGAACGGCACGTACTCCACCACCCACCAGCTGGAGCGCGAAGACGGCCAGCTCGCCAGCATTCCGATCGGGCGGCCGATCGCCAACTCCACGGTCTACGTGCTCGACCCCGATGGTGGCCTGTGCCCGGTCGGCGTGCCCGGTGAGCTGTGCTTCGGTGGGGCCGGGGTGGCCGCCGGCTACCTGGATCGTCCGGAACTGACCGCCGAGAAGTTCGTCGCCGACCCGTTTCTCGGCGGCCGGATGTACCGCAGCGGGGACCTCGGCCGGTTCCGCCCGGACGGCGTCGTCGAGTTTCTCGGCCGCCGCGACCAGCAGGTGAAGGTGCGCGGTTTCCGGATCGAGCTGGGCGAGGTGGAGAACGTGATGCTCGGCCACCCCGACATCGCCGAAGCGGTGGTGACCGCCCGCAGCCGTCCCAGCGGCGCCGACAAGTACCTGTGCGGCTACTACGTGGCGCGGCGGCCGGTATCGGAGCTGCGCCCGTACCTGGAGCGGCTGCTGCCCGCGCATGCGGTGCCCGCCTACCTGATGGAGCTGTCCGAACTGCCGCTGCACCCCAGCGGCAAGCTGGACCGTAGCCGGCTTCCCGACCCGGACGGCTCGCAGCTACTGGCCGGCGTGGAGCACGTCGCACCGCGCACCGGACTCGAACGGGTGCTGGTGAAGCTCGCCGAGGATGCGCTGGGCATGGTGGGCATCGGCATGCGGCACGACCTGCGCGACCTCGGCTCGGACTCGCTGACCGCGACGCTGATCGCCGGCGCGGTGGCCGAGCGGCTGGGGCGGCAGCTGCCGGTGAGCGCGGTGCTGCGCAGCGGCTCGCTGGCCCGGCTCGCCGAGCTGGTGGACCAGGCCCCACCCACCGCCACCGCGGTGATCCCGCCCGCCGACGATGCAGCCAGCTACCCGCTCACCGCCCAGCAGCGCCAGCTCTACCTCGAACAGCTCAAGGATCCGGCGGCGGTGCACTACAACGTGCCGGTCACCCTCGACCTGCCCGCGAACACCGACCCGGCCAGGCTCGCCGAGGCGCTGCGCCGGCTGGCCGAGCGTCACGACGCGCTGCGCACCTGCTTCGTCCTGGACGGCCAGGAGGTACGCCAGCGGATCGAGCCCCGGATCGACCTGGCGGTGCCGATCGTCGAGGGATCGGTGGCGCCTGCCGTCTTTCCCTTCGCCCTCGACCGGGCGCCGCTCTGGCGGGCCGAGCTGCGGCGCACCGGGGAGCACCTGCGGCTGCGCCTGGAGTTGCACCACCTGATCACCGACGGGTTCTCGCTGCAGGTCCTGCTCACCGACCTGGCAGCGCTCTACGCCGGGCAGGCGGTTTCCGAGCCCGCCGTCCGCTACCGCGACTACGCGTCCTGGCGAGCCGGCCCGGCGGGCACCGCGCTGGCCGAACAGCACCGCCCTTACTGGCAACGGGTGTTCGCCACCCCACCGGCGCGCGCGGACCTGCCGCTGTCAGCCGCCCGCCCGCCGCTGCGCGCGCTGGCCGGCGACGTGCTGGACTTCGACCTGGGCCGTGACCGGGCCGGCGGGCTGCGCGAGCTGGCCCGCCGCCAGGATGTGACGCTGTTCGCGGTGCTCGCGGCCGCGCACGGCATCCTGCTGGCCCGGCTCACCCGATCCTGCGACGTGGTCCTCGGCACGCCGGTGTCCGGACGCACCGCGCCGGGCCTGCACCGCACGGTGGGCATGCTCGCCAACACCGTCTGCCTGCGCAGCACCGC
>DASZEI010000252.1:0-16674 GCA_035940975.1 Jatrophihabitans sp.
GCGCCGGCGAGAAGTGCGACTGCCTGTTCAACGGTATGCACCCGGATCGTGTTCCGGTCACCGCTGAGATTCAATTCCGATACCGATTCGATACCGACGTCCGGGCCGGGCCCGACCACGCTGAGGAACACCGTGCCCACCGCCTTGCCGTCCTGCGGTTGCGGTCCGGCGACTCCGGTCACCCCGACGCCCCAGCTGGCCGACAGCCGGCTGCGCACGCCGCGGGCCAGTTCCAGCGCTACCTGGGGCGAGACCGGCCCGTGCTCGGCGAGCAGGCTTTCCGGGACCCCGGCCAACCGGGCTTTGAGGTCGGTGGCGTAGACCACCACGCCACCGCGAAAGGTGGCGCTGGCGCCGGCCGTGCTGGTCAGCGCCGCCGCCAGCAGGCCGCCGGTCATCGATTCGGCCACCGCCACCGTCTGCTCCAGCTCGCCCAGCGTCCGGTGCAGCCGTTCCAGCTGGACCGCCAGCTCGACAGGGGCACCAGCCGGTTCCGGCACGCTCACGCCCGCACCACCCGGCGCAGGCGCAGCGCCCGGGCCACGTAGTCCAGCCCGGTCACCACCGTCAGCACCACCGCGGCGGCCATCACCGCGGTGGCGGCGGTGTGCAGCGCGCCGGTCAGTGGAAGCACTAGCAGGCCGATCGCTACCCCCTGCAGCAGCGTCTTGACCTTGCCGCCGCGGCTGGCCGGCATCACGCCGTGCCGGATCACCCAGAACCTCAACATCGTCACGCCGACCTCGCGCACCAGGATCACCACCGTCACCCACCACTGCAGATCGCCCAGCATGGACAGGCCGACCAGCGCGGTGCCGGTCAGGGCCTTGTCCGCGATGGGGTCCGCCAGCTTGCCGAACTCGGTGATCAGGCTGCGCTTGCGGGCGATCTCGCCGTCGATCCGGTCGGTCAGGCTTGCCACCGCGAAGATCGCCCACGCCGTCACCCGCCAGCCGGTGGCATGGCCGTCCAGGTGGAACAGTGCCGCCGCGAAGAACGGCACCAGCGCCAGCCGCAGCATCGTCAGGCCGTTGGCGATGTTCCACGCCGACACCGTGGTGACCGGGGCAGCCATCGGGTCGATACGCGGATCCAGTCCGGTCATCGCGCTGAACCGGCAACCACGTCGGCGATCAGGTCCGCACCCTCGTTACCGGTCACCACGGCCCGCACCAGCAGCCCGGGACGCAGGCCGGCCAGCTCGCCGGTGAGCCGGACGCCACCGTCGGTCTCGGGAGCCTGGTGGGCGGCCCGGCCGGTCAGCCCGCCGTCCTCGGCCACCTCGATCAGCACCTCGACGGTCTCGCCGAGCCGGTCCTCGGCACGCTGGTCGATCAGCTCGTCGACCAGGCTCGAGATCCGTTCGACCCGGGCCGCGATCACCTCAGGATCGAGCTTGCCGTCGAACTGCTCAGCCTCGGTGCCGTCCTCGTCGGAGTAGCCGAAGACCCCGACCACGTCCAGCCGGGCCAGCGTCAGGAACCGTTCCAGCTCGGCCAGCTCGGCCTCGGTCTCACCCGGGAAGCCGACGATGACGTTGCTCCGGGCGCCGGCCTGCGGCGCCAGTGCGCGTACCTCGGCGAGCAGACCGAGAAAGGACTCGGTCGAGCCGAACCGCTTCATCCGGCGCAGCAGCTGCGGGGCGGCATGCTGGAAGGACAGGTCGAAGTAGGGCAGCACGCCCGGCGTGCCGGCGATCACCCGCAGCAGCGACGGGCGCAGCTCGGCCGGCTGCAGGTAGGACACCCGCACCCATTCGATGCCCTCGATCGCGGCCAGCTCGGGCAGCAGCGTCTCCAGCGCCCGCAGGTCGCCGAGGTCCTTGCCGTAGGAGGTGGAGTTCTCGCTGACCAGCACCAGCTCCCGGACGCCGAGGCCGGCCAGCCAGCGGGCCTCGGCCAGGATCTCGGCCGGGCCGCGGGACACGAACGCGCCGCGGAAGGACGGGATGGCGCAGAAGGTGCACCGGCGGTCGCAGCCGGAGGCGAGCTTGAGATAGGCCACCGGGGCGTCGTCCAGCCGGGCGCGGACCGCCCTCGGGCCCCACCCGTGACCCGGGACGGCGACCTCGGAGGCCGCCGACCGGCGCTGGGCCGGGCTGATCGGCAGCAGGGTGCGCCGGTCGGTCGGGACGTGCGGGGCGATCGGCCGGCCGGCCAGCACGTCGTCGAGCCGGGCATCGATGGCGGCATAGGAGTCGAAGCCCAGGATCGCGTCGGCTTCGGGCAGCGCGCCTGCCAGCTGATCGCCGTAGCGCTCGGCCAGGCATCCGACCGCGACCACCTTCTTGCCGCTGTCGGCGGCCGCCAGCAGGGTGTCGATCGAGTCCTTCTTGGCCGAGTCGATGAAACCGCAGGTGTTCACCACGACCACGTCGGCCGCGCCGGACTCGGTCAGCTGCCAGCCCCGGGCGGTCAGGGTCCCGGCCAGCTCCTCCGAGTCCACCTCGTTGCGGGCACAGCCCAGCGTGACGATGGCGACGCTGCTGGCCTGCACTCCAGGACGCGGTGGGGACACATTCAGCAGGCTACCCGTGGCCGGCGGCCCCGCCGCCCGCTCAGCCCGGTTGCGCTGCCGGTTGAGTATCGTGCGGCTATGCCCGAGATCAGCCCGCCGAATTCGGCTGGTCAGGTTGTGATCAGGCGGGCCCGCACGCGTGACGTGTCCACGATCAAGAACCTGGTCGACACCTACACCGGCCAGCGGATGCTGCTGGCCAAGGACGCCGTCACCCTGTACGAGTCCGTGCAGGAATTCCGGGTCGCCGAGCTGGCCGGCGAGGTGATCGGATGCGGCGCGCTGCACGTGCTGTGGGAGGACCTCGGCGAGATCCGGACGCTGGCGGTGTCGCCGGAACGCCGCGGCCACGGGATCGGCGACCTGCTGCTCGACGAGCTGATCGCCGGCGCTCGGGAACTCGGCCTGGGCCGGCTGTTCGCGCTCACCTTCCAGACCCGGTTCTTCGCCCGGCACGGCTTCGTCGAGATCGCCGGCACCCCGGTGGCGCCGGAGGTGTACGCGCAGATGCGCCGCTCCTACGACGAGGGCATCGCCGAATTCCTCGACCTGGAGTTCGTCAAGCCGAACACCCTGGGCAACTCCCGGATGCTGCTCACCCTCGCCAACCGTCCGGATGCGGCGGAACGATCGACGCCGGAACGGTCGACTGCTGAGCCGACCATGGCTGAACGGTCGAGTGCTGAACGGTCGAGTGCTGAACGGTCCGCAGCGGGACCGTCCGCGGCTGAGCCATCCACCGCTGAGCACTCGATGCCTGACCGGTCCCGGTTGAGCAACGGGGCACGGACCGCCGAACCGTCATGTGGAGGTTTATAGTCCCGCGCGCCTCTCCAGTCACAATGGGTAACACCTATACCGTCGAACCTCGGACGGTCTGTGAGGAGGTGTTGATCCATGACCGGATTTCAGTTGGCCCGACCCGGGACTGCGAGCTGGACGGTGCCCGCTCGCAAGGCTGCCGGCTCCGGCCGCCATGCCTCGAACGTCCGCGCGACGCTGACGGTGCGCCGGCTCTTCTACCTGGCCCGGCACGCGGCTCGCGGCTGGTAGCCGCTGGTGGGCAGCTCTCGTCTCGGCCCTGACCGCAAGCTCGCGGTCAGGGCCGTTTGCCGTGCCGAGGCGCCGCGTCAGAACGGGGCCGGCTCGTCCTCGCCGTCGTCGTCGGCCACCAGGTCCTCGGCGCTGCCGCCGTTGCGCAGGGTGTAGATCAGCCCGGCCAGCTCGTCCGGCTTGACCAGCACGTCGCGCGCCTTGGAACCCTCCGACGGCCCCACGATCGAGCGGGACTCCATCAGGTCCATCAACCGGCCTGCCTTGGCGAAGCCGACCCGCAGCTTGCGCTGCAGCATCGACGTCGAGCCGAACTGGGTCGAGACCACCAGCTCGACCGCCTGCAGGAACACGTCGAGATCGTCACCGATGTCGGCGTCGATCTCCTTCGTGGCGGCGGCCGGCGCGGTCACGTCCTCCCGGTAGGTCGGGCGCAGCTGGGCCTTGCAGTGCGTCACGATCGCGTTGATCTCGGAGTCGGTGACCCAGGCGCCCTGGATCCGGGCCGGCTTGGAGGCCCCCATCGGCAGGAACAGCCCGTCCCCCTTGCCGAGCAGCTTCTCAGCACCCGGCTGGTCGAGGATGACCCGCGAGTCGGTCACCGACGAGGTCTTGAAACCCAGCCGGGACGGCACGTTCGCCTTGATCAGGCCGGTCACCACGTCGACCGAGGGCCGCTGGGTGGCGATCACCAGGTGGATGCCGGCCGCCCGGGCCAGCTGGGTGATCCGTACCACGGCGTCCTCGACGTCGCGCGGGGCCACCATCATCAGGTCGGCGAGCTCGTCGACGATCACCAGCAGGTAGGGGTAGGGGGTGTAGACCCGCTCGCTGCCGGGCGGCGCGACCAGCTCGCCGTGGCGCACCTTGCGGTTGAAGTCGTCGATGTGGCGCACGCCGGAGGCCTCCATGTCCTCGTAGCGCATGTCCATCTCCCGCACCACCCAGCCCAGCGCGTCGGCGGCCTTCTTCGGGTTGGTGATCACCGGCGTGACCAGGTGCGGAATGCCCTGGTAGGCGGCGAACTCGACCCGCTTCGGATCGATCAGCACCATCCGGACCTCGTCCGGGGTGGCCCTGATCAGCACCGACAGGATCAGGGCGTTGATGCACGAGGACTTGCCGGCACCGGTCGCGCCGGCCACCAACAGGTGCGGCATCTTGGCCAGGTTGGCCACCACGAAGCCACCCTCGACGTCCTTGCCGAGCGCCGCCAGCATCGGGTGGTGGTCGCGCAACGCCACGTTCGAGCGCAGCACGTCCCCGAGCATCACGATCTCGGGATCGGTGTTGGGGATCTCGACGCCGACCGCGGACTTGCCCGGGATCGGGCTGATGATCCGGACGTCGGGGCTCTTGACGGCGTAGGCGATGTTGCGGGCCAGCTGGATGATCCGCTCCACCTTGACGCCCGGGCCGAGCTCGACCTCGTAGCGGGTGACGGTCGGTCCGCGGCTGAAGCCGGTGACCGCGCAGTCGACGGTGAACTCATCGAACACCTGCGACAGCGAGGCGATCACCTCGTCGTTGGCCCGGGTGTGGGCCAGGTGCTGGGAGCCGGCGCCGAGCAGCTGGGTCGAGGGCAGCGTGTACATCCCGGCGCCGCCGCTGAGCTCCAGCTGGGTCGGCCGGGTGATCGGCGGCAGGTCCTCCTCGACAGCGGGCTTGGCGATCCGCGGCTTGCGCGGCTTGCGGGCTGCTGGGTCGGCGGCGCTGCCGGCAGCCGGGTCCACCGGAAACGGGTCGTCCAGGAACGGGTCGGCCTCGGCGTCCGGTTCGGCGTCCTCGGCGTCGTGCCAGTCCGGCCGGGCGGTCGCCGGATCGGACTCATCGCCGGCAGCGGGACGGGGGAACAGCTCGCGGACCATACCGGGCAGCTGGTTGAGCGGGGTGGCGGTCACCACCAGGGCGCCGAAGGCGCCGAGCAGGAACAGCACCAGGACCACCAGGCCGGCCGGCAGCACCCGCTCCAGCTGGCCCACCAGCACCCCGGTCACCCCGCCGGCGTGCGACCAGCCGGTCTCGTCGCGCGGCGAGTCCGCCCACAGGTGCAGCATTCCGGTGACGGTCAGCAGGATCGCCAGCCCACCGACCAGCAGCCGCCCGCGGCGCTCGGGATGGGGCTGCTGGCGCAGCAGGTGCACCGCCCAGACGACCAGCAGCGGGGGCAGCAGCAGCGCCAGGTTGCCGATCAGCAGCCGGAACAGCCCGGTGATCGCCTCGCCCAGCGGTCCGGCCGCGGCGAACCACACCGCGATCGCCGAGATCAGCCCGAGCGCCAGGACGGCCAGCCCCGCGCCGTCGCGGCGGTGCGCCGGCTCCAGCTCGCGGGCGGTGGCGGCGTTGCGTCCGACCGCGCGGGCCAGCGTTCCGACGGTGGCACCGAGCGCCCGCCAGAGCTGGGCGATCAGCCGGCCGAGCGCGGCCAGTGCCGGCCGATGACGCGGCTGCCGCCGGTAGGACCGGGGGGTGGCAGGGCGTCCGTGGGGCCGGCCGCGGCCGGCCGGTGCCGAGCCGCCGGTGCGGGCACGCCCGGGCCCCGACGCCTTTTTCGATGCCGGCTGTCGGGTCCTGGTTCCGGGTGTCGCTGCCACCTGGTCACGGTAACGCTCAACTGCAAGGTGAGGGTGGACCGACACCGAAGCGCCGGGGCGCGCGGCTGCGCTGCCCTGACCGGCTACGGCCTGCGCAGCCGGTTAGGGCTGGGGTGCGAACGGCGCGGTGCGAGCTTCGGCCGGCCGACGGCTACAGCTGCGGGTCGGCCAGCCCGGCGTCGGCGAGGTCCTGGCGCAGGTGGCTCAGCTCGTGCTCGGTGGCCTCGACCATGGGCAGCCGGACCGGCCCGACCGGCCGGCCCTGCAAGGCCAGCCCGGCCTTGACCAGGATCACTCCCTGGGTGCGGAAGATGCCGGTGTAGATCGGCAGCAGCTGCCGGTACAGCCGCAGTGCCTCGGCGGCGTCGCCCCGCTCGTGGGCCTCGATCAGCTGCAAGGTGGCGGCGCCGGAGAAGTGGGTCGAGGTGCCGACGAGGCCGACCGCGCCCACCGCGAGCAGCGGAAGCACCATCGCGTCATCGCCGGCGTAGTAGGCCAGCTCCGTCTCGGCCAACACCCGGGCCGAGGCGACCACCTCGCCCCGGGCGTCCTTGACCGCCACGATCTGCTCGTGGCCGGCCAGCTCGATCATCGTCTCGGTGTGCAGCTGTACTCCGGTCCGGCCCGGGATGTCATAGACCATCACCGGCAGCGAGCTGGCGTCGGCGACCGCCCGGAAGTGCCGCAGCAGGCCCGCCTGCGGGGGCCGCGAGTAGTACGGGGTGACCACCAACAAGCCATCGGCACCGGCCTTGGCCGCCTGCTCGGCGAGCTGGATGGAATGCACGGTGTCGAAGGTCCCGACGCCGGCCAGGACGGTGGCCCGGTCACCGACCGCGTCCACCACGGCGGCCACCAACTCGGCCTTCTCGCCGTCCGAGGTGGTCGGCGCCTCCCCGGTGGTGCCGTTGATCACCAGGCCGTCGTTGTGCTGGTCGTCCACCAGGTAGCCGGCCAGCCTCCTGGCCGCGTCCAGGTCGAGCTCGCCGGCGACGGTGAACGGCGTGACCATGGCGGTGAGCAACCGGCCGAACGGGCGGGTGCGGTCCTTACTCAACATGCATCCACGCTACCGCCGGGCCGGGCAGTCGTACGCAACCACGCCCGTGGCCGAACGCCGCTGGTCGGTCAGCCGCTGCTCGGTCAGCCGGTGGTCGGTCAGCGGGCAGTCCGGTCAGCCGTTGGTCAGTCAGCCGGGTGCGGTCAGCCCGTGGTCCAGTCCAGCACCCGGTCGGCCAGCTCGCGGCCGGCCGCGACCGCCTCGGCGTTGCGCTCGTCGGAGCTGCGCACCCACTCCTCGGCCTCGGCGGCGGACTTGCCGAAGGCCACGTGCCGGGCGATCAGCGCGCTCCGGCGGGCCTCGGCCGGCGGGTCCAGGTACCAGACGAGATCCAGCAGCGGACGGATCTCGGGCCACAGCAGCAGGTAGTTGCCCTCGGTGACGACCAGCGGCACCTCGGCCGGCACCGCCACCGCCGCGGCGATCGAATCCTCCAGCGCGCGGTCGAAGGCGGGCGCGTAGACGGTGCCGGGCTCGCGGCGCAGCCGGTCCAGCAGGGCGGCGTAGCCAGCCCGGTCGAAGGTGTCCGGCGCGCCCTTGCGAGCCCGCCGGCCGGTGCGACGGAGTTCGGCGTCGGCGATGTGGAAGCCGTCCATGCCGACCAGGACGGCCCGCTCAGGCCCGAGCGCGGTCACCAGCCGCTGCGCCAGCGTCGTCTTGCCCGCTCCCGGCGGGCCGGTGATCCCCAGGAGCTGCCGGCGGCCGGCCGCGCTCAGCCGGCCAGCGGCGCTCAGCAGCTCGGAGAAGTCCGTCATCGCCGGTGATCCGGTCCTCAGCCCAGGGAGGCGGCCAGCGCCGGCGCCAGGTCACCCCGGCCGTTGACGTGCACGCCGCCGAGCCCCAACCAGGACGCCAGCTCGGCCAGCTCGACGGCCAGCGGCCCGGCCACCTCACCGTGCTCGACATCGGGCTCGCTCCAGGCCGACTGGACGCGCAGCACGCCGGCCTGCCGGTCGGCCTTCAGGTCGACCCGGCCGACCAGCGTTTCATCGAGCAGGAACGGCAGCACGTAGTAGCCGTGCACCCGCTGCGCCGCCGGGGTATAGATCTCGATCCGGTAGTGGAAGCCGAACAGCCTCTTGGCCCGGTCCCGGAACCAGACCAGCGGGTCGAACGGGCTGAGCAGCGCCCTGGCCTGCACCCGGCGGGGCGGGCGGGCGGCCGGCCACAGGTAGCCGGGCGCGTCCCAGCCGGCGACCGTGACCGGCAGCAGCTCACCGGCCTCGACGAGTTCGGCGACCCGCTGCTTGGAGTCGGTCCGGGGCAGCCGGAAGTAGTCGCCCAGGTCCGGCTCGGTGGCGATGCCGTAGGCCCGGGCGGCGATCCGGACCAGCTCGCGCTGGGCGTCCTCGCGAGCCGGCGTGGGCTGGTTGACGATGTGGGGCGGCAGCACCCGCTCGATCAGGTCGTAGTGCCGCTCGAAGTTCACCCGCCGGGCGGCACCGACCTCGCCGGCCCAGAACAGGTACTCCAGGGCGATCTTGCCGTCGTGCCAGTTCCACATCTGGCCGGGTTTCTTCGGCCGGCGTTGCACCTCCAGCTCGGTGCTGCGGATCGGGCCGCGTTCGGCGACCGTCCGGCGCACCTCGTCGAGCAGCTGCGGCTGTTCCCGGGCGATCCGCTGCATGCCGCCCCAGGCCTCCTGCCGGGCCCGGGCCATCCGCCAGCGCAGCAGCGGGTGGGTGGCCAGCGGGACCAGCGACGCCTCGTGCGCCCAGTACTCGACGTACTCGCGCTGCAGCCGGCCGGCGGTGTGCCCGGTCAGCCGGTCCAGGACCTCGCGCGGGTAGGGGCCGAGCCGGGCGAACACCGGCAGGTAGTGCGAGCGGGACAGCACGTTCACCGAGTCCAGCTGCAACAGCCCCATGGTGTCGACCACCTTGCGGATGTGGCGGGCGGTGACCGGTCCGGCCGGCCGCGGCAGGCCGAAGCCCTGGGCCGCCAGGGCGATCCGGCGGGCCGCGGCCGCGGACAGGTCGGCTGAGGGCACGCCACATTTGACCATGCCCCTCCGACAGCGGCCCGGAGCATCCGCCGGCATCGCACTAGGCTGTCTGGCGTGGCAGATGTGAGTGTCCGGCCGGCGACCGCGGACGACGTCGCCGACCTGGCTCGGATCCAGCTCGACACCTGGCGGCTGGCGTACCAGACAGTGCTGCCGGCCGAGATCCTGCAGTCGTTGACCACCGACGGGATCGCTGCCAGCTGGCACGCCGCCGTCACCGCGCCGCCGTCGCCGAGCCATCAGGTCCTGGTGGCGATGGAGGGCGAGTACCGGGTGGGCTTCACCGCTTTCGGCCCGGACGCCGACCGGCAGCCGCAGGATCCCGAGCCCGACACCACCGCCGCGATCAGCATGCTGCTCGTCGAGCCGCGCTGGGGCCGGCGCGGGCACGGCTCGCGGCTGCTGGCGGCGGTCGTCGACCTGGCGCGGGCCGGCGGCGCCAGCCGGCTGGTGGCCTGGGTGCCGGTGGCCGACACCGCCTCGCTGCAGTTCTACCGCTCGGCCGGCTGGGACGCCGACGGCCTGCGCCGGGATCTTGACACCGGCGCCGGCACCGTGACCGAGCTCCGGCTGCACACCGCGCTCACCGACACAGCGGAGGACACCGGATGACCTTCGAGGGCATTGCCTTTGCCGCGCTGGACTTCTACGAAGACCTCGAGGCTGACAACTCCAAGTCGTTCTGGACGGCACACCGCCACATCTACGACGAGCAGGTCAAGGCCCCGCTGCAGGAGCTGGCCGCCGAGCTCGGCCCGGAGTTCGGCACCGCCAAGTTCTTCCGGCCGTTCCGCGACGTCCGGTTCGCCAAGGACAAGACGCCGTACAAGACCCACCAGGGCGTCTACTTCCCCGAGTCGCGGCGCTACCTGCAGGTCTCGGCAGCCGGCCTGTACGCCAGCGGCGGCTACTACGAGATGGCCTCCGACCAGGTGTCGCGCTTCCGCCGGGCGGTTACCGAGGACCTACCCGGCCAGTTCCTGCTACAGGCGATCAAGCTGGCCGAGAAGTCCCGGCTGGTGGTCCGGGGCGAGCAGCTGAGCCGGATTCCGGCCGGCTTCCCCAAGGACCACCCGCGCCAGGAGCTGCTGCGGCACAAGTCCATCTGGGCCACCCGCGAGTTCGGCTGCCCGGACTGGCTGCAGACCCCCCGCGCCAAGACCGAGGTGGTCAAGGCCTGGCGGGCGATGCAGCCGCTGATCGACTGGCTGGACAAGAACGTCGGCCAGTCCGACCTGCCGGTGGCGCGCCGAGGCGAACGTTAGCCAGCGTTCAGCCGCGCAGCGCCTCAGCTGATGCAGATCACCTCTCGCCCACTATGGTCCCATGCATTAGGGGTCTTGAGTGGTCGTAAGCCGTGATTGTCTTATTCTATAGTGAAAGCAAAGCATGTAGGAAACCGCCGATGAAAGCAATGGTCCCGGCCACAGTCAGTATATTCACACATACACGATATGAGGGAGCGCGCCTCACCGGCGCACACGTCCGAGCAACAAAGTCAACCTCAGCGAGGCCGGTGGACCCTAGAATCTCCTGCAGTCGCATAAGGGCAGGTTCTGCAGCTTGGAGCAGTTCCCGTGTACGAGAATCGAAGGCATTGAATACCAGGCTAACCAGCACGCCGCCGAGGGCCACCACGGCGGCTACCGAATACTTACCGGCTCCAGCAGACGTTGCATAGCCGGCAGTTAGGAACGCAGCCGTTATCAGATAGAAGTTGATCATTTGCATCCGTTGACCGCTATGGAGTGAGAACCAATCCCACGTGTGGTCGATAATAACTCCTAGACTTGAAGGTAACTCGATCCCGCTTTCGGTGTCCGTCTTGTGTGACGGTGAACTCATGAGCCGTCCTCTTTCATTGATTGTCGGATCCTCTTCGCTATAGCATCGAGGTCATGAAGAGCACTACGTCAAACGTGCATGCATAAAGCGTGCACGGTAAAGTCAGAAGCGTTCGAGGTCGACCCAGCTCATTCCGCTTAATACGGCCCGTATCTATCGACAGCGGCCAGCCTAACGGAGTACGGCTTGTCACGTCCCCAAAAGGTGGGCTTAACGGAAGTACCGCGAGTCGGCCAACGATCGCCGCCACCGGCCCGCGGCCCTAACCAGCCGATCGACCCCGGTCGCGAGCCGGCCCCACTCTTCGTTGTTACAGCCCCAGCAACGAGTCCAGACCGACGGTGAGGCCCGGCCGGTTGCCCACCTGGCGCACGGCCAGCAGCACCCCCGGCATGAACGAGGACCGGTTCAGCGAGTCGTGCCGGATGGTCAGCGTCTCGCCCTCGGTGCCGAACAGCACCTCCTGGTGGGCGACCAGGCCGCTGGCCCGTACCGAATGCACCCGTACCCCGTCGATGTCGGCACCGCGGGCGCCGGGCACCTCGGCCGTGGTGGCGTCCGGCGCGGCGCTCATCCCGGCCCGGGCACGGACCGCCGCGATGAGCCGCGCGGTGCTGGTGGCGGTGCCCGACGGGGCGTCCACCTTCTGCGGATGGTGCAGCTCGATGACCTCGGCCGATTCGAAATAGGGCGCTGCCAGCTGGGCGAACTTCATCGCCAGCACCGCGCCGATGCCGAAGTTCGGCGCCACCAGGACGCCCAGCCCGGGCTTGCCGGCCAGCCACTGCGCCACGGTGGCCAGCTTGTCGTCGGTGAATCCGGTGGTGCCCACCACCGCGTGCATCTCGTGCTCCACGGCGTAACGCAGGTTGTCCATCACCGCGTCGGGATGGGTGAAGTCCACCAGCACCCGCGCGCCGGCCTCGGTCGCGGCCGAGATCGGGTCGCCGAGGTCGATCGAGGCGACCAGTTCCAGGTCGGCGGCCGCGTCCACCGCCGCGCAGACCTGCTGCCCCATCCGGCCCCGGGCGCCCAGCACCCCCACCGCGATCAGCTCGCTCATCTGTTCAGGCGTCCCTTCCAGAACCGCTCTAGACGGCGGAGTCGAAGTCGTGCTCGCCGAACGGGCCCACCACGGTCAGGCAGGTAGGCCGGGCGGCCAGCTCGGCGGCCAGCTCGTTGACCTGCTCGGGGGTCACCGCCTCGACCAGCCCCAGCAGGTCGTCCAGGCCCAGCACGTCACCGTAGGTCAGTTCCGCCTTGCCGATCCTGCTCATTCGCGATCCGGAGTCCTCCAGGCCGAGCACCATGCCGCCGCACAGCTGGCCCTTGCCGCGCTCGACCTCCTCCGCGCTGAGGCCGTCGGAGGCCACCGAGCGCAGCACCGCCGTCATGATCGAGACCACCTCGTCGGCCTTGCCGGGCTGGCAACCGGCATACAGGCCGAACAGGCCGTCGCCGGCGTAGGAGGAGGTGAAGGAGTAGGTGGAATAGGCCAGGCCGCGCTGCTCGCGGATCTGCTGGACCAGCCGCGAGGACATCCCGCCGCCGATCGCGGTGGTCAGCACCCCGAGGACGAAGCGGCGCTCGTCGAAGCGGGACAACCCCATCGAGCCCAGCACGATATTGGCCTGCTCGGTGTCGTCGGACACCACGCTGACCGGCCGGGCCGGCGCCTTGTGCAAGCGGCGGTCCGGACGGGGCTCGGGGCCGGCGTCGCCGTCGTGGAGCCGGCCGGTGAAGGCGGCTCGCACCAGCCGGACCACCTCGGCGTGGGAGATGTTCCCGGCCACCGAGACCACCATCTCCGAGGGACGGTAGCGCCGGGAGTAGTAACCGTGGATCTGCCTGCGGCTCAACTGGTTGACCGATTCCTCGCTGCCCAGGATGGACCGGCCCAGCGGCGCGTCTCCGAACAGCGCCGCCGCGAACACGTCATGCACCAGGTCTGACGGGTCGTCGTCGCGCATCGCGATCTCTTCCAGCACCACGGTCCGTTCGATGTCGACGTCCGCGGCGGCGATGGTGGCATTGAGCACCACGTCGGCGATGATGTCGACGGCGGTCGGCAGCTGCTGGTCCAGCACGGTGGCGTAGAAGCAGGTGTGCTCCTTCTCGGTGAAGGCGTTGAACTCACCGCCGATGGTGTCCATCGTCCTGGCGATGTCCAGCGCTGAGCGGTGCTTGGTGCCCTTGAACAGCAGGTGTTCCAGGAAGTGGCTGGTGCCGGCGACCGACGGCGACTCGTCCCGCGAGCCCACCGCGACCCAGATGCCGACGCTGGCCGAACGCACTCCGGGCATCGCCTCGGTGACGATCCGCAGGCCGCCGGGCAGCACGGTCCGCTTGATCACGCCGCCGCCTGAGACGGGCAGGGTCCGGGTCTTCGCGCGTGTGCTCACGCTGACAGCCTAAGCGGTAGCGCCCGGCCCACCGGTGTCACCGGCCAGCACCCGGCGCGCGAGGGCGAGCGTCTCGGGCTGCCACAGCACCAGCCGGGCCCGACCCGGCTGCGACGCGGCGCGCAGCTCGTCGATCGCCAGCGCTACCGCGGCGGGCACCGGCCACCGGTAGGCACCCGCCGAGATCAGCGGGAACGCGATCGAGCGGGCGCCGAGTTCAGCGGCTACCCGCAGCGACTGCCGGTAGCAGGACCGCAATATCTCGCTGCGATCCTCCCGTTCGGAGTAGACCGGCCCGACGGTGTGGATCACCCAGGTGGCCGGCAGCAGGCCGGCGGTGGTCGCCACCGCGTGACCGGCCGGCAGCCCGTTCGGGTACTCGCCGGACCGCAACGCCCGGCAGGCTCGCAGGATCTCCGGACCACCCCGGCGGTGGATCGCCCCGTCCACCCCGGAACCGCCCAGCAGGCTGGAATTGGCGGCGTTGACGATCGCCTCGACGCGTTGCTCGGTGATGTCGCCGAGCACGACCTCCAGCTGCACCCGCGCTCCCGACCGATCGGCTCTGACGCGCGTTACCGGGCCCGCCGGGCCCAGGCCTGCGGGTCGTCCACCATCTTGCGCACGTGCGGCGGCAGCTTGCCGGTCAGCAGCTGCTGCAGGGAGGTCTCGTCCAGCACCCTGCGCAGGCTGGCCCGGACCGCCACCCACAGCCCGGGCAGGTGCTCAGCAAGGCCGGTGTAGTTCATCTCGTCCGGACGCAGCCCGCGGACCTCGGCCAGCGGGCCGTCGACGGCCCGGATCACCGACCCGATCGAGATCTCGCTCGCCGGCCGGGCCAGCGCGTAGCCGCCGTCGGCACCGCGCATCGACCGGACGATGCCGGCCCGGCGCAGGTCGCCCAGGATCGCCTCGACGAACTTGCGGGGCAGCTGCTGCTCACCGACCACGACGTCGATCTTGACCAGGTTCGGAGCCTGGGCGGCCAGCGCCAGCAACGCCCGCACCGCGTAGTCACTCTTGGCTGAGATCTCCACCGGGGCATTGTCTCAAAACCGGTGGGAAAAGAGGGGAAAGCCGGGCCGCGGGCGCCGGGTCAGCGGGCGGTCAGCACGCTGGCGTGCTGCGAGGGCCGCAGCCATACCTGGCGGCCCACCCGCAGGTCGAGCGCGTCGGCCTGGCCGCGGGTCAGCTGCACGGCGGTGTCGCAGGCCGCCGGGTCGGTCCCGGGGTCGCCGGGCCCGGCGGCTCGCAGCTCGGCCCGTACCTGAAAGCCCACCCGGACCAGCCGCCGCACGCTGGCCGGCACCGCCCCGACGCTGTCGGCGCTCAGCACCTCGATGTCGTGCGGGCGCACCAGGTGCTCGCCCAACCGGGTGACCGGGCCGAGAAAGCCCATCACGAAGTCGTTGGCCGGGTGGTCGTAGAGCTCGTTGGGGCTGCCGACCTGTTCGATCCGGCCGTGGTTGATCACCACCAGCGAGTCGGCGACCTCCAGCGCCTCCTCCTGGTCGTGGGTGACGAACACGGTGGTGACCTGCACCTCGTCGTGCAGCCGGCGCAGCCAGTCCCGGAGCTCCTTGCGCACCTTGGCGTCCAGCGCGCCGAACGGCTCGTCCAGCAGCAACACCTTCGGCTCGACGGCCAGCGCCCGGGCCAGCGCCATCCGCTGCCGCTGCCCGCCGGACAGCTGAGCCGGCATCCGGTCGGCGAACTGGTCCAGGTGCACCAGCTCCAGCAGTTCCTGGACCCGTTGCCGGATCTCGGCCTTTCCCCGCTTGCGGATCTCCAGGCCGAAGGCGACGTTGCGGTAGACCGACAGGTGCTTGAAGGCCGCGTAGTGCTGGAACACGAAGCCGACGTTGCGGCGCTGGGCCGGTATGCCGGTGGCCTCCACCCCGTCGATCACGACCGAGCCGCTGTCGGCCTCGTCCAGGCCGCCGATGATCCGCAGCAGGGTGGACTTGCCGCCGCCGCTGGGGCCCAGCAGCGCGGTCAGCTGGCCGCTGTCGACGTCGAGGTTGACGTCCTGCAGGGCGACGAAGGTGCCGAACCGCTTGGTGATCCCGCTGGCCTGGATGCCCATCGCTAGTTCCTCTCGTGAGGTCGGATGATCGAGATGATCACGATGCACAGCGCCGCCACCGCGATCAGGACCACCGAGAGCTGGTAGGCGCCCGGTTCGAACTGTTCGGCGCGCTCGTCGACCAGCAGCGTCACCGTCTGGGTCTGGCTGCCGACGTTGCCCGAGACCACCCGGACGGCGCCGAACTCGCCGAGCGTCCGGGCGATGCTGAGCACCACGCCGTAGGCCAGCGCCCACCTGATGGTGGGCAGCGTGACCCGGCGGAACCGCTGAACCGCGTTGGCCCCGAGCGACCGGGCCGCCTGATCCTGTTCCAGGCCGGTCTCGGTCAGCACCGGCAGCACCTCCCGGACCACCAGCGGCAGCGACACGAACGCTGTGGCCAGCACCATGCCTGGGGTGGCAAAGATGACCTGCAGGCCAGCGTTGTGCAGCGCCGGCCCGAACCAGCCGGTGGTCCAGCCGAACGCGAGCACCAGGGCCAGCCCGACGATGATCGGCGACACCGAGATCGGCAGGTCGATCGCCAGGTCCAGCAAGACCCGGCCGCGAAAGCGGTAGCGGGCCAGCAGCACCGCCGCGCCCACCCCGAAGGCGGTGTTGATCACGACCGCGGACCCGGCCACGATCGCGGTCAGCCGGAACGCCGCGACCGCCTGCGGACCGCTGATGGCCTCGACGAAGGCGGCCGCCCCCTGGTCGAGGGTGCGCAACAGCACCAGGCCGACCGGCAGCGCCACCAGGACGCCCACGTAGCCCAGCGCCACCAGCCGCAGCGCCCACCGGCTGCGGCTGGTCCGCCGCCGGCGAGCCGGCCGGGCCCGGCTGAGCTGGTCCGCCGCCACCGGTGCGGACCGATCGGGCGTCGGGATCACCAGGGTCTGCTCAGCCACGGCGCGCCGCCCAGTGCCGGGCCCCGTTCAGCGAGGCCAGCACCAGCACGCTGATCGCCAGCAGCACGGTCGCGGTCGCCGCCGCGTCCGCCAGGTAGCCGCTCTCGATCTGCTGGTAGATGTACTGGGAGGCGACCTCGGTCCGGGGCAGCTGGCCCGAGATCAGCACGACCGAGCCGTACTCCCCCATCGCCCGGCCGAACGCCAGCGAAGCCCCGG
>DASZEI010000253.1:0-5934 GCA_035940975.1 Jatrophihabitans sp.
GCGACAGCCGGGACGCCGCCGTCGGGTCGCTGGCGATCAGCGCGCCCACCTCCCGGATCGCGAACTCGGCGTTGCCCGAGTCGGCCAGCGCCTCGGTGACCAGCTGCCGGGTCGAGGGGTCGACGTACTGGGCGATCTCGAGGTAGAAGTCGGCGGCCAGGCCGTCCCCGACGTAGGCCTTGACCAGCGCCTCGCCCCAGGTCCGCGGCTCGGTGCGGTGGTGGAAGGTCTCGACGGCCTCGATGAACGGCGCCATCGCCTGTTGCGGGTCCGCTCCCAGCTCGGCGATCCGGCTGACCAGCCTGCGGTAGTGGCCCAGCTCCCGCGCGGCGACCTCGGACAGGGCGGCGCGCAACGCCGTGGTCGGCGCCATCCGGGCGTCGGCCGCCAGCCGGTCGAAGGCGCTCAGCTCGCCGTAGGCGAGCACGCCCAGCAGGTCGATGATCGCGTCCTGATCCGGCTCGCTCGCAGGCATCATGGCCTTTTCGATCTCCTTCGCCGAACTCCGCGGTGCGCGGTTGCGCGGCCCACGGTATCCCGGGGTGCGGGGGATCCGGCGGCGCGACGGCTAGACTGCGGGTTGAGGCATCGGTCTCGTCCGGGTTCGGACGTCGGAGATCCGGCCTCAACGTCCTAGCGGGTGTCTGCCGCGCCGGCGGCCAGTAGCGATGGCCCCGCCCACAGGTGCCCACGAACTGTTCGCACCTGTACGCAGAATTGGATACCTACCATGGCAGACGCTGTCCTCAGCGATCCCTCACCAGCCGGCGACACCGACGAGCCGGGCAACGGTGTCGCGGTCATCGACCCGGCTCCGCTGGTCGGGATCGCGCCGGTCCGGCCCGACAGCCCGCTGTTCTCCAGCTTCGCCATCAAGCCCGAGATCATCGACGCGCTCCAGGCGGTCGGCATCGAGCACACCTTCGCGATCCAGGAGCTGACGCTGCCGATCGCGCTGGCCGGCTCCGATCTGATCGGGCAGGCCCGCACCGGCACCGGCAAGACCCTGGGCTTCGGGGTGCCGATGCTCAACCGGCTCGAACTGCCCAGCGCCAAGGGTGCCAAGCCGCAGGCCCTGGTGATCGCGCCCACCCGCGAGTTGGCGGTGCAGGTGGCCGGTGACCTCACCACCGCCGGCAAGCGACTCGGTGCCAAGGTCGTCACGATCTACGGCGGGCGTGCCTACGAGCCGCAGGTCGAGGCGCTCAAGTCCGGCTGCGACGTGGTCGTCGGAACGCCCGGCCGGCTGCTGGACCTGTCCCAGCAGGGCCACCTCAACCTCGGTTTCGTGCGCTGCCTGGTGCTCGACGAGGCCGACGAGATGCTCGATCTGGGCTTCCTGCCCGACATCGAGAAGCTGATGTCGCAACTGCCCGCAGGGCGCCAGACGATGCTGTTCTCGGCCACCATGCCGGGACCGATCGTGGCGCTGGCCCGGCAGTTCCTCAACCAGCCGATCCAGATCCGGGCCGAGTCCGAGAGCCACATCCCGGCTACCGAGCACGTCGACCAGTTCGCCTACCGGGCGCACGCGCTGGACAAGACCGAGGTCCTGGCCCGGATCCTGCAGGCCGACGGCCGTGGCCTGACCCTGATCTTCACCCGCACCAAGCGAACCGCCCAGAAGGTCGCCGACGACCTGGTCGAACGCGGCTTCGCGGCCGGCGCGGTGCACGGCGATCTCAGCCAGGGCTCCCGCGAGCAGGCGCTGCGGGCCTTCCGCTCCGGCAAGGTGGACGTGCTGGTGGCCACCGATGTCGCGGCGCGCGGGCTGGACATCGACGACGTCACGCACGTGATCAACTATCAGTGCCCCGAGGACGCGATGACCTACGTGCACCGCATCGGGCGCACCGCGCGAGCCGGCAAGTCCGGCACCTCGGTGACGCTGGTGGACTGGGACGACCTGGCCAAGTGGAAGCTGATCTGCGACAGCCTGAACTTGCCGTTGCACGAGCCGGTGGAGACCTACTCCACCTCCGATCACCTCTATCTGGAACTGAGCATCCCGACCACCGCCAAGGGCGTGCTGCCCCGCGCGGCGCGGACCCGGGCCGGGCTGGACGCCGAAGCGGTGGAGGACCTGGGCGGCCCCGATCGCAAGAGGTCCGACCGCGGATCCGCCGGCCGCCCCGCGCGCTCGGGCCGGTCCGGCCGATCCGAGGGGGACGGCTCGGGACGGTCCCGGCCGCGTGCCGACGTCCCGGCCGGCGGGTCGGAGGCCGAGCAGGCCGAGCGCAAGCCGGCGGCCAGTCGCAACCGGCGCCGCCGGCGTACCCGGGCCGGCGCACCGGTGGCCGGCTCGACCCCGGTGGAGCAGAGCAGCGCCGGCTGAGTCAGGATCACCCCACGTGTCAGAACCGGACGAGCTCACCCCCGCCTCCCGCGCACCGGTCAGCCACCTGACTGGTAGCGGGCCGGCCGGTAGCGGGCCGGCCGGCAGCACGGCGGCTGGTGGCACGGCGGCTGGTGGCACGGCGGCTGGTAGCACGGCGGCTGGTAGCGACGGCGGCGAGCAGGTTCATCCCGCGCTGGCCGCCTACCAGGCCGGCAACGCCCGGGCCATGCGGATCTACCTCGCGGTCCTGGCGGCCCTGGTGCTGGCCACGGTCCTGGCGGTGCGGGCCGCGTACAGCCATGGCGAACTGCAGCACGTCAGCGGCCGTACCGCCGCGGCGCCGGCGCCCGTCCCGAGCGGCTCCCTTGCCGACTCGCTGGCGCTGTCCTGGCGCAGCACCGACCGGCCGGCTGCCGGTACCCCGGTGCAGGACGGGGTGGTCGTCACCTACGACGAGCACAGCGTGCACGGCCTGGACGCCCGGACCGGCAAGCTCCGCTGGTACTACACCCGCTCCGACCAGACGATCTGCTCGGTGCTGCAGCAGGACGCCTCGACGATCGCCATCTACAACCGGCACGGCAACTGCGACGAGGTGACCGGCTTCGTCACCGCGACCGGAGCGATCAAGTGGCAGCGCACCATGACCGATAACGGCATCACCGAGGCTGCCAGCGCGCCCAACGTGGTCCTGACGGTGGCCCGGTACTCGGTACACGTGATCGACAACGCCGGTGGGCTGGACCGCTGGAACTGGGTCGCGCCGGATCGCTGCTCGGTGGACCGGGCGCTGGCCGGGTCCCAGGGAGTGCTGATCAGCACCACCTGCGGCGGGCAGCACCGGCTGGTGCTGCGCGCGCTCACCTCGGACGAGCTGAAGTGGTCGGTGAACGTACCGCGGGCGATGGTGCCGGTCGCGGCGAGCGCGTTCGTCGGCGCGCTGGATCCGGGCACCGGCATCGTGCACAGCTACAGCCTGGAGAAGGGCGTCGACACGATATCCGGGCAGCTGGGTGAGCCGGCCGAACTGCGCACCGCACTGGCCGAGTTGCCCCGGGCGGCGACCGCGGTGGACGGGCTGACCGCCAACGATGAGCCACTGGAGGTGCTGTGGCTCGGACGGCTCTACAGCTTCGCCAGGTCCGGGGCGATCGACTGGTCGGCCGCGACCACCGGCCCCGCGACGGTGCTGGGCCCGGACGTGCTGGCCGCCGCTGACAGCTCGACGGTCCATCGGCATGCCGGCGCAACCGGCCGCGTCGAGGCAAGCGCGACCCTGGCACCCGCGCTGCCCGGTGCCTTCCGGGCGTTCGAGGTCGGCAACGGGTTGCTGCTGGCCGGAACCGACACCAGGATGTATCAGTGATGTCGCGGTGAGAACCGATTTCGCCTTGTCCAGCGGGACCATCGCCGCTCTGGACAACAGTGACGCGCTAGCCCCCGGACCGCGTCCGGCCGTGCTGCTGGTGCCCGGCTACACCGGCAGCAAGGAAGACTTCCTGCCCCTGCTGCGCCCGCTGGCCGAGGCCGGCTACCGGGCGGTGGCCATCGACCAGCGCGGCCAGTTCGAGTCGGAGTGGGCCAGCGACCCGGCCGGTTACACGATCGAGGCACTGGCCGCCGACGTCTGCCAGCTGGCCACCGAACTCGCGCCGGACGGATCCCGGCTGCACCTGGTCGGCCATTCCCTCGGTGGACTGGTAGGCCGGGCCGCGGTGCTGGCCAAGTCCGAGCTGTTCGACAGCTTCACCCTGATGAGCTCCGGGCCCGACGCGGTGGTCGGCCAGCGCCGAACCCTGCTCGATGCCGGTGAGCTGGTCCTCGCCAGCCGCGGCATGGCCGGTCTGTGGAACTACCTGGAAGCCGGCGCGCGGGCAGACCCGAGGTATGCCAGGTCCTCGCCGGCGCTGCTGGCGTTCCTGCGGACCCGCTTCATGGCCACCGACCCGGTCGGGCTGCGGGTGATGGGTGATGAGTTGCGCACCGCCGAGGACCGCACCGCCGAGCTTGCCGGGACCGGCCTGCCGATGCTCGTGCTGCACGGCGTGGCCGACGACGCCTGGCTGCCAGCGGTGCAGGCCGGGATGGCCCGGCGGCTGGGTGCTGCTCATGTGGTGATCGCGGCCTCGGCACACTCGCCGGCGGTGGAGAATCCCGCGGCGACGGTGCGCGCCCTGCTCGACTTCTGGCGGCGGCTGCCCTGATCGAGGGATCGGTTCGCTGATCGAAGGTGGGGTCGGCTGGCGGGGGCGGCCGGTCAGGACTGGCTGGCATCCAGCAGATCGCGGTCAGGACTGGCTGGCATCCAGCAGCCCCAGGCCCTCCCAGCTGGCCCGCGGGCGCGAGCTGGCTTGGCCTTCGGGGCACAGCCGCCGGAAGTCACACCAGCTGCAGGCCGGTCCTGGAACCGGCGCGAAGACCTGCGCAGGTTCAGCGCCGCCGGCCACCGTGTCGGTTGCCGCGAGGATGTCGGTCGCGGTCTCGCCGGCCCGGTCCAGGTGCTGGCGCAGCGACTCGTCGGTGTGCTCGAAGGCCGCGACCTCGCCGGTGGGCAGGTGATGCAGCTCGACCCGCCGGCAACGCTGGTGCAGGGTGCGCTCGGCGGCCACCGCGTACAGCGCCAGGGCCTGCGAGCCGCGAGCATCGTCGGTGTCCAGCCGGGACCGACCGGTCTTGTAGTCCACGATGACCAGCTCGCCGTCCCGCTCGTCGATCCGGTCCACCCGGCCGGAGATGGCCAGCCGGTCGGTACGGGTGGCCACCGTGCGCTCGACGCCCCGGGGCTCGCGGTGCGGGTCGCCGCGTTCGGCCTCGTCGGTCAGGTACCTGGCCACCCAGTCGGCGGCCTGCTCCCGCCACGCCTCGGACTGCTCGCGGTCGGCGAAACCGTCGTGCTGCCAGTTGCGGATCACCAGCGCCGCGCCGGCCTGCGGCGTCCGGCGGGCCGGCTCCAGCTGCCACCAGCGAGCCAGCGCCAGATGGACCGCGGCTCCCACGGTGTTGTGCGCCCAGGGCGGCCCCTTCGGCGGGGCCGGCCGGTCCAGGTAGGTCATCCGGTACCGCCTGGGGCAGTCGAAGCTGGCCAGTTTCGAGGGGGTGGCCGCGAACAGCGGGCGCGGCAGCCCCATCAGCTCGAGCTGTTCAGGGACGGCCGTCACCAGCTGCCACCACCCGAGTCGCCGCCGCCACCGCCGCCCCAGTCGCCGCCGCCACCGCCCCAGTCGCCGCCGCCCCAGTCGCCGCCGCCGCTGTCGTGCTCGGCCGACTCCCGGCCGGCCTCGAACCCGCTGTCGTAGCCGGAGCCGTAGCCGCCCCAGCCACCTCCCCAGCCGCCGAATCCCCAACCCCAGCCCGGGGTCAGCGCTTCGGCGATCAGCAGCGTCTGCCAGAACGGCATCGAATACCAACCACCCATGTAGCCGCCGCCACCGGCGAAGTAGTACGGCGCTCCCGGGGTGTAGGTGGGATAACCCTGCACGACCTGGCCACCGACATCGACCTGCTGGGCCTGCGACAGCTGGGGAGCGTTCGATTGGGCCAGTGCCGGCAGCTCGGGTCCAGGATCAAGGCCGAGCGCCTCACGGGCGGTTCTGGCT
>DASZEI010000254.1:0-9678 GCA_035940975.1 Jatrophihabitans sp.
AACACCTTGTTGCTGGAGATGTCGAATACCAGCTTGCGGATCACCTGGCTCTCGAGCTCCTTGCCGCCGATCCGGTTGGCCGGGCTGAAGGTCGAGTTGTCCGGGCGCGCCAGCCGGTACACCCCGGTGCCGACATAGGTGGTCGAGCCCGTGGTGCCGTCGCCGGTGGCCAGCCACAGGGCGCCGTCCGAGGCGATCGCGAGGTAACCGATCGACTGGGTGGGCAGCGCGTCGCTGATCGACGTCCAGTTCGTTCCCCCGTCGCAGGAGCGCGACACACCGCCGCTGGCGGCTCCTGCGAAGATGCAGGCCTTGTCCACCGCGAGGCCCTGGATGCGGCCGGTGACATAGCCGGCTCCACCGCTGGAGTTGGAGGCGCCCGGGTCCCGGTAACGCGGGTCGTCGGCGTTGTAGGGCGTTCTGGTCACCTCGCTCCACACCCCGGCAGCGGCAGGCAGGCTGGTCAGCTGGGTGTAGGCGGCCGAATAGGCTCCCGGTGCCACCAGCCCGGTCGGTGCGGTGCGGGCGGCGTCCATCTCGCCGAACCGCTCCATCAGTTCGATGGATTCGCTCTCGACGTCTCCACCGGAATCCGCGGCGTGCGCCGGAATCCCCACTGCGAGGGCCGCGGTGCTGATCATGACCACCAGCGCAGCCAAGCCTCGTTTACGCATGAAACGGGCACGACTCATTCATTGCCTCCAGGTGCACGCTTAGGACACCCACGGCTGAATGCCGGGATGCGTGCGAATGGTGCACCTGACTACGTTTACTTAGCGTTAATTCACATAATTGACTGCAAACCCAAATGTGGCCCAGGGCCGGCTGTCCGAGTGGCTCAACGGGGCGCGACTCCGGCGCTCGATGCCGTCCCGGCAAGCTGCTTGCGCCAGCGCGGGAAGGATCGGCCGTGCCCGAGCGCGAGCACCGCGACCGGCCGGCCGCCGCGCCGGTAGACCGCCAGGAAGTCGTGCTCGGCCACCGAGCCCTCCTCCACCGTGACCGAGTCGGCGCCGGCGGTGCGCCCGGCGAGCTGCAGCGTTCTGCCGTACTGATCCGACCAGAAGTACGGCGGCCGGCCCGGTACCCGCTGCCGGCCGCCGGACAGCAGCGAGCTGACCGCGATGGCCGCGCGCTCGCGGGCGCCGGTCCAGTGCTCGAGCCGGTGGTAGCCGCCCAGCTCGGGCTCGTACCAGCTGGCGCAGTCACCGACCGCGACCACGTTCGGAATGTTCGTCTGCCCGTAGGCGTCGCAGCGGACCCCGCCGGCAATGGTCAGGCCCGAGCCGGCAAGCCATTCGACGTTGGGTTGCACGCCGACCCCGACCAGCACCACGTCGGCGGCAATGACCTGCCCGTCGGCGAGTTCGACCGCCTCGATCCGCTGGTGGCCGACCAGCCTGCTGACCGCCACCCCGCACAGCAGCCGCACGCCGTGCGCGGTGTGCAATCCCGCGATCACCGCGCCGAACTCCGCGCCCAGCGCGGCGCTCAGCGGTGCCGGCAACGCCTCGACGACCGTCACGTCCAGGCCCAGGGCGCGGGCCGTGGACGCGACCTCGGCGCCGATGAAGCCGGCCCCGACGACGACCAGCCGGGCACCGGGCAGCAGCCGGGCTCGCAGCGCCCGCGCATCGTCGAGGGTGCGCAGGGTCCGGACGCCGGCCGGAGGTCGCGGCCAGGGCAGCCGGGGACGTGCGCCGGTGGCGATGACCACCCCGTCGACAGCCACCCCGGTGCCGTCGGACAGCTCGACACTGCGGCCGGACGGGTGCAGGCCGGTGGCAGCGACTCCGGCTCGCCAGTCCGCGTCGAAGCTCTCGCCCTCGCTCAGCAATCCGATCCCGGCCTCGGTGACCTCGCCGGCCAGGAAGGATTTCGACAGCGGCGGCCGGTCGTACGGCGGCCCGGTCTCCTCGCTGACCAGGACCAGGCTGCCGTCATAGCCCTGCTTGCGCAGCGCCCGGGCGGCCGACACGCCCGCCAGCGATCCGCCGACGACGGCGATCCGTTTCACAGCGTGGGAAGTGGCGCGCCCGGTTGGGGGCCGGCGTGACGGTGAGGTAGATGTCGCCGTCGGCAATGCTCACCTGATGCGTGCGGATCGGCCGGCTGGCCGGCGGGCCGTCGGGCTCACCGGTACGCAGGTCGAACCTGGCCGCATGCAGCGGGCACTCCACCTCGCAGCCCTCCAGCCAGCCGTCGGCCAGCGAGGCGTTCTGGTGCGTGCACTCGTCATCGACGGCGAAGACCTCACCGTCCTCGGTGTGGAAGATCGCCACCGCGGGGTCGAGCTCCAACCGCAGGATCCCGCCGGGTGGTAGTTCGGCGAGCGCGCAGACTCGGATCATCGATTCACCTCGGGTCGGGGAGCTGTCGAGCACCGTCAAAAGCCTAGATTCGGCCGTACGCGCAGCACAACAAAGAGCGCATTCCGCAAGAAGTGGCACCGTTCAGGCGCCGGCCGCGGCGGTGTCGATGAGGATCACGTCGAGGGTGCGCGGGCCGTGCACCCCTTCGACCCGGTTGAGCTCGATGTCGCTGGTCGCGCTCGGCCCGCTGATCCAGGTGAGCGGCCGGCCCGGGTCGAGCCGGGCCACCGCCTCGGGCACGCCGGCCACGACCTGGTCGGCACGCAGGACGATCAGCAGGTAGTCCGGTACCAGGCTGACCGCCCGGCGACCCTGACCTGGTCCGGAGTCCAGCACGATGGTTCCGGTCTCGGCGACGGCAAGGGTGCAGGTGCACACCACGCCGTCGATCCGGTCCAGCTGAGTGGCTGTCAGCTCCTCATCGATCCGGCGATCGGCGCTGCTGGCAGCCAGCCATTCGCCAGGAAAGCCGTCGGGAACCAGCACCGACTCGATGCGGTGGTCAGCCAACCGCCGGGCCAGCACCTCCGCGACACCGGCGGGCTCGGCCCGGGTCACGGTCGCGCGATAGTCCACCAGCCGGTCTACCAGCAACTCCACCAGCCGGGACCGCTGCGCCGGATCCTCGGCTGCTCCGGCGGGGTCGCCGGCCGCCGCCGCACCTGCGCGCCGGTAGCCCCGCGGGATAGTGCCCGCGCCGGGACTGCCGGTACCGGGACTGCCGACCGGAGCGAGCGCCGAGCTGATCCGGGCCAGCATCTCCTCCCGCGCCGTCCTCACTGCTCGGCCCACCACTGGCGGAAGGGCTGCGCCGGCGGCTCGGGCAGGTCCCGCGAGCCGACCCAGGACGACAGCGGCGGCGGCAGCAGCCGGCGCCCGGCCGGCGATCGGGACAGCCGGGCCAGCCGCGCCCACCGGCCGAGCCGGGCGGATCGCAGCAGCCAGGTCCAGCGCCGCTGGCCCCGCATCGCCCAGGACGCCGCGGCCATGCCGGCCGCCTCGGGAGTGGGCAGCCGGTGGCCGGCCGCCTTGTCCTGGTTGACCCGGTCGCGCAGGTGCACCAGCATCGTCGGGATGTCGATGGCCACCGGGCAGACGTCGTAGCACGCTCCGCACAGCGTGGAGGCGAATGGCAGGCTCGCATTGTCGGCCACCCCGGTCAGCTGCGGCGACAGCACCGCCCCGATCGGGCCGGGGTACACCGAGCCGTAGGCGTGACCACCGGTGCGCTCGTAGACCGGGCAGACGTTGAGGCAGGCCGAGCACCGGATGCACCGCAGCGCCGCCCGCCCGCGCTCGTCGGCCAGCGTCGCGGTCCGGCCGTTGTCCAGCAGGACAAGGTGAAACTCCTGCGGCCCGTCGCCGGGATGCACGCCGGTCCACATCGAGGTGTACGGGTTCATCCGCTCGCCGGTGGACGAGCGCGGCAACAGCTGCAGGAAGACTTCCAGATCGGTGAAGCTGGGCAGCAGCTTCTCGATTCCCATCACGGTGATCAGGGTGTCCGGCAGGGTCAGGCACATCCGGCCGTTGCCCTCGGACTCCACGACCATCAGGGTGCCGGTCTCGGCGATCGCGAAGTTCGCGCCGCTGATCGCGACCCGCGTGGTCAGGAACTTCTGCCGCAGGTAGCGGCGGGCCGCCTCGGCCAGCGCGGCCGGATCGTCGGTCAGCCCGGGTTCGACGCCGGCCATCTCGGAGAGGAAGATGTCGCGGATCTCGGTGCGGTTGCGATGGATCGCCGGCACCAGGATGTGGCTCGGCCGGTCGTCGCCGAGCTGCACGATCAGCTCGGCCAGGTCGGTCTCGAACGCGAGGATGCCGGCTTCCTCCAGTGCCTGGTTCAGGCCGATCTCCTGGGTGGCCATCGACTTGACCTTCACGACCTCGCGCGATCCGGTCGCCGTCACCAGCTCGGTGACGATCCGGTTCGCCTCGGTGGCATCGCGCGCCCAGTGCACCACCCCGCCCCGCTCGGTGACCCGTGCCTCGAGCTGCGGCAGGTAGCTGTCCAGGTGGGCCAGCACGTCGTCCTTGATCGCCGCGGCGGCGGCCCGCAGTTCCTGCCAGTCCTCGACCTCGGCCACCACCGCGGCCCGCTTGGCGCGGATGGTGCTGGTGGCGTTGGCCAGGTTGCGCCGGAGCTGGCCGTCGGCCAACGCGGTGCGGGCGGCGTCGGGGAACGGTTCGCTGCCGCGCAGCTGCCCCACTCCGGGCGGAGCGGTCGGCATGCCCAGGTACGTCATACCGGTACCGGCTCGGAACGGGTGCTGGCCAGGATCTGGGCCAGGTGCAGGGTGCGAGCGCCGACCCGCAGCCGGGACAGCCCGCCGCCGATGTGCATCAGGCACGAGGAGTCCCCCGCCGAGCACACCGAGGCCCCGGTTTCCGCCACCGCCGCGACCTTGTCAGCCAGCATCGCCGAGGACACCGCACTGTTCTTCATGGCGAACGTTCCTCCGAAGCCGCAACAGGATTGCGCACCGGGCAGCTCCACCAGCTCGATGCCTTCCACAGCGCCCAGCAGGGCCAGCGGCTTGGCGCCGACCCGCAGCAGCCGCAGCGAGTGGCAGGTGGGGTGATAGGTGACCCGGTGCGGGAAGTAGGCGCCGACGTCGGTCACCCCGGTGACGTCGACCAGGAACTCCGACAGCTCGTAGGTGCGGGCGGCGATCGACTCGGCGGCAACGGCTAGCCGCTCGTCTCCGAACCGGCGGGCGGTGTCGGCGTGCTGATGCCGGATCGAGCCGGTGCACGAGCCGCTCGGCGCCACGACTGCTTCGTACTCTCCGAACACCTCTACCTGCCGGCGGATCAACGGCAACGCCTGCGCGGGATAGCCGGTGTTGAGGTGCATCTGCCCGCAACAGGACTGCTGCTGCGGAAAGACCACCTCATGCCCCAGCCGCCGCAGCAGCCGCACGGTGGCCCGGGCGACGTCAGGAAACAGCCCGTCCACCAGGCAGGTCGCGAACAGGGCGACTTTCACGGCTGACCTTCCTGCTCGACGGGGCGGGCGATCTCGGATGCAGGCTGCGCCCAGCACGTTACCGGCTGGCGGTGACCGGCCGTCCGGGCAGGCAGCGCGCCGGTTCCGCCCGGCAGGGTCTTGATTCGCCCGGCCACCGGTCGATTGCACAGGGCGAGGGACGAGGAGAGCGATGGCCGCCGAGGGTGGGTCCGCGCGGGCCAGGGCCGAGGCGCTGCGCAGGATGGCGGCCGAGGCCCGGCTCAAGGCCGACCGGATGGACTCGATGGCCTCCCGGTGGGAAGCCGGCGACCTCGGCGAGCGCCGGGTTGCCGCGGCTCTGGCCCCGCTGGAAGGCAGGCACTGCCGGGTGCTGCACGACCGGCTGCTCGAGCCGGGACAGTCGCGAGTCAATCTCGACCACATCGTGGTGTCGGTGGCCGGTACCTATCTCATCGACGCCAAGAACTTCTCCGGTTCGGTGGTTGCCGAAGGCGGCAGCCTGCGCCAGCGGGGTGGCAGCCGCCGGCTGCTGGACGACAAGGTCGACAAGGTCCGGCGGATGGCCGAGCAGATGGAGACCAGCACCTCATCGGTGATCGAGCCGGTGATCTGCCTGGCGGGTGACAGCTCGGCGGAGTTCGGCCCGCCGGTGGCCGTCCGCGGCGTGTTCGTCGTACCCGTCGACCAGCTGGCGCCCTGGCTGCTCGCTCGGCCGCGCCTGCCGTCCCCGGCACACCTCGATACCGAGGTGACCCGGCTGGCCGCGACATTTCCATCAGCGACCGAACCGGTGTTTCTGTCCATCTCCCCGATGCTCGGCCGGCGCGCCGCGCGCCCGGCACAGCGAAAGCAGCCGGTGCAGCCGCGGCAGCCGGTCCCGCCCTCGCGCGGCTCGTCCCGAGCTGCCCGCGCCCGCGGCCGGCACCGCTCGAGCGCGATCAAGCTGTTGATCTGCGTGGCCGTCGCGCTGTCGATGCTGACCGGTCCCGGACAGCGGCTCTGGTGGGCCGGCGCCGAAACCGCCGGCAGCCTGATCGCCGGCCAGTTCAGCCGGGCAACGGCGCCCGTCCCCCCGCCGGCCTGGACCCCGCCGTGCACCGCGGTGTCCGACGCCGCGGTCACCGCCGCCGTCGGCCAGAAGGTGTACCGGTATCTCAACGGAGCCGGGGACACCTGCAGCTGGGGGTTCGTGCCGCGCCCGGATGCCACCGCCCCCGGCAACCTGCAGATCTTGACCGGCTGGGCCGCGCAGCACAGCGCATACCCCACCGGGACGGCGGCCCGGTTCACCCGGACCGCGACCAGCGTGGTGCTGACGGTTCCGCAACTGGCCGCGGTGCCCGGGTCGGGTGCCGCACCGGCTTCGGTCACCCAGCCGATGCTGCTGGTGCTCACCTGGAAGTCGACTCCGGTGACCTCGGCACGAGCCGAGCTGGCGGTGACGATGCTGGCCGGACAGGTCGCGACGCACCTGCCGACCGGGCCCGGTGCCACCGCGATCGTGCGCCGCTAGGTCCGCCGAACAGCCGGGCAATTCGGCCGAATCGTCAGCCAGCAGGTGGGAAGTCCCGTGCGGTAGCTCCCCAGAATTTTTCAGGGGATTCACATTTGGCTGTCGAGTGCCTAGATTGACGCCATTATCTAGGCGCTACGGCGCCACCCCGACGGAGGAGTTAACCCTTCATGCGCAGATCACGGATCGTCGTTGCGGCAGCCGCCGCAGCCCTGACCGTACCGGCACTAGCGATCAGCACCGCCGGCGCAGCCACCACCGGCGCGACCACTACCCAATCCACTCAGGGCGCCGCGACGTCCTACGTCGTGCTCGCCAAGGCCGGCGGCTCCACCGAGGCGCTGGCCCGGCAGCTGCAGGACAGCGGCGCGACGGTCACTTCGGTCAACCAGGCCATCGGCATGGTCATCGTCACCTCGACCGACACTGCCTTCGCCTCGCACACTCAGGGCTTAGCCGGTGTGTCCGGCGTCGGCCGGGACCGCTCGATCGGTCACGCCCCGGCCTCCCCGAACGCGGTCGAGAAGGAGGCCCAGCTGGCCTCCGGTGTGGCCGCCGCCCCGGCGAAGGCCCCCAAGGCCAAGCAGGGTGACCCGCTCGACAGCCTGCTGTGGGGCATGGACATGATCAACGCCCCCGAGGCGCACCACATCACCACCGGCGACCACCGGGTGACCGTCGGCGTCCTGGACACCGGCATCGAGGGCTTCCACCCGGACCTGAAGACCAACTTCAGCACCAAGCTGTCGCGCAACTTCACCACCGACATGCCCGACATCGACGGCCCGTGCGAGTTCGCCGGCTGCGTCGACCCGGCCAGCTGGGACGACAACGAGCACGGCACCCACGTCGCCGGCACCATCGCCGCCGCTGCCAACGGCTTCGGCCTGAGCGGCGTGGCGCCCAAGGTCACCCTGGTCAACATCCGCGGCGGCCAGGACTCGGGCTACTTCTTCCTCGGCCCGGTGACCAACGCCCTCACCTACGCCGGCGACGTCGGCATCGACGTGGTGAACATGTCCTTCTACCTCGACCCGTGGCTCTACAACTGCGTCGGCGGGGCGCCGGAGGACAGCCCGGCCGAGGCGGCCGACCAGGAGGTCACCATCGAGGCGATGACCCGGGCGCTGAACTACGCGCACGCGCACAACGTCACCCTGGTGAACTCGGCCGGCAACGAGCACCGGGACATGGCCAACCCGCGTCCGGACATCTCCAGCCCGGACTACGGCGCCGACCCGCACTTCCGGACCATCAGCAACGCCACCTGCCTGAACCTGCCGGCGGAAGGGCCGCACGTTCTGGCCACCTCCTCGCTCGGCCCGTCGGGCAAGAAGGCGGACTACTCCAACTACACCACCGACCTCACCAGCGGTGAGTTGGACTTCTCCGCTCCGGGCGGCTGGTTCCGGGACGGCTTCGGCACGCCGAGCTTCCGCACCAACGAGAACGAGATCCTGTCCACCGCGCCGACCCACGTGATGCAGGAGCTCGGCTACGTCGACGCGGACCTCAACATCACCGCGGCCGGTGCGGCCCTGGGCGTGAAGAAGGCCTGCAACGACGAGGGCGAGTGCGGCTTCTACCAGTACCTGCAGGGCACCTCGATGGCCGCGCCGCACACCAGTGGTGTCGCCGCCCTCGCGGTCAGCGCGCACGGTGTCAAGGACACCACTCCGGCCCGTGGCCTGACCATGGACCCGGATGCGGTGGCGGCCCTGATGGCCGCGACCGCGACCGACCACGCCTGCCCGGCGGGCGGCGTGCAGTCCTACACCCAGGAAGGCCGGTCGGCCGAGTTCACCGCCACCTGCGTCGGGACGCCGGAGTTCAACGGCTTCTACGGCGCCGGCATCGTGAACGCCCTGGGGGTCGTCCAGTAGTGCTCGCCCAGTAGTTCTCGGAAACACCCTTCGCACGGGCAGCTGGTGCGGCGGCGACCTCGGGCCGCCGCCGCACTCAGCGTTTAGAGACCAGGCCTAGACGCACACGGAGAGCCCAAGCAGGCTTGCTGGGTTCTCTAGGAGGCCATATCGACCTTCGGGCCGATCACCGGGTTGAGCGGCTAGATGTCGACGTCGGCGACCGGGGCCAGATCCAGCGTCACTCCCGCGCCTGCGAGCCGGGCTCCGATGGCCGCGTGCACCTCCTCGGTCACGGCGAGGCCGCCGAGCCGGCCGAGCGCGGCGGCGCCGGAGTGGGGCCGACGTAGCCCATCAGGGTGCACGACAGCGCCAGCCGGTGGACCTCCGGATCGATCGACAAGACGGCTCCGATACAAATGGACTAGACAATTCTGATAGTGTCCGAAACCCGAACACGTTGTCAATGGTGTAAACCTCATGACTGCCCCGAGCGGTAGTCTTTCGCCATCAGCCTGATGTCTCCGGGCCGCACGGCCAGGAGAGCTGGGCTGTGAAAGGGAAGCAGTGGTCCTCGACATCAACCACCAGGGTGCGCGCGAACCCAAGTACTACCAGGTCAAGCGGCATTTGTTGCAGCTGATCGACACGCTCGAACCGGGCAGCCTGGTGCCGACCGAGCGCGTCCTCACGGTTGAGCTCGCGACGTCACGCACGACCGTGCGACAGGCGCTCAGCGAGCTGGTGGGCGAGGGTCGGCTGGTACGTCGGCAGGGTTCGGGAACCTACGTCGCCGAGCCGAAGATCGCCTGGCCACTGCACATGACGAGCTTCACCGAGCAGGCCGCGGCGGCGGGCTACTCCGCCAGCACCCGGCTGCTCGACGCGGTGCGCGAGCGCGCCAGCGAGGACATCGCCACCCGGTTGGCGATCAAGCCGGCAGCGGCGGTGTACTGCATA
>DASZEI010000255.1:0-5084 GCA_035940975.1 Jatrophihabitans sp.
CGAGATGCAGCTGCCGTTCGTGCTGCAGTCCGCCGAGGTGATGAAGACGTCGGTGGCCTATCTGGAACCGCACATGGAGAAGGCCGATACCGACGGCAAGGGAACCATCGTGCTGGCCACCGTCAAGGGCGACGTGCACGACATCGGCAAGAACCTGGTCGACATCATCCTGTCCAACAACGGCTACACCGTCGTCAACATCGGCATCAAGCAGCCGATCACCGCGATCCTGGAGGCGGCCGACGAGCATCACGCCGACGCCATCGGGATGTCGGGGCTGCTGGTCAAGAGCACCGTGGTGATGAAGGAGAACCTGCAGGAGATGAACTCCCGCGGGGTCTCGGACAGGTACCCGGTGCTGCTCGGCGGCGCGGCGCTGACCCGGGCCTACGTCGAGCAGGACCTCAGCGAGATCTTCACCGGTGACGTCCGCTACGCCCGCGACGCCTTCGACGGCCTGCGGCTGATGGACGCGCTGATGGCGGTCCGGCGGGGCGGCGTCGCGGTCGATCCGAACGGACCCGATGACACCAAGCTCTCCGATGAGGAGAGTCGCAAGCTGGCCGAGCGCAAGGTCCGCCGCGAGCGGTCGCTGCGGATCGCGGCCGAGCGCCGGGCCGCCGAGGACGCCGTCGAGAACCCGCTGGAAGGTACCCGCTCGGACGTGGCCACCGACGTGCCGGTGCCCACCCCGCCGTTCTTCGGCTCCCGGGTGGTCAAGGGCATCGCGCTGGCCGAGTACGCCTCGCTGCTGGACGAGCGGGCCACCTTCATGGGCCAGTGGGGCCTCAAGGGCGGCCGTGGCGGTAAGGGCCCGAGCTATGAGGAACTGGTCGAGACCGAGGGCCGGCCCCGGCTGCGGTACTGGCTGGAGCGGTTCCAGACCGAGGGTGTGTTGGAAGCGGCCGTGGTCTACGGCTACTTCCACTGCGTCAGCGACGGCAACAAGCTGATCATCCTGGGCGAGGACGGCGGTGAGGCCGAGTCGTTCGAGTTCCCGCGGCAGCGCCGGGACCGACGGCTGTGCCTGGCCGACTTCTTCCGCTCCCGCGAGTCGGGTGAGACCGACGTGGTGGCCTTCCACGTGGTCACCATGGGCGCGCGGATCTCGCAGTTCGCCAACGAGCTGTTCGCGGCGAACAACTACCGCGACTACCTCGAGGTGCACGGCCTGTCGGTGCAGCTGACCGAGGCGCTGGCCGAGCTGTGGCACCGCCGGGTGCGCGGCGAGCTGGGGTATGCCGGCGAGGATGCCGCCGACCTGGACGAGATCTTCAAGCAGGGCTACCGGGGCTCCCGGTACTCCTTCGGTTACCCCGCCTGCCCGAACCTGGAGGACCAGGAGCAGCTGTTCCGGTTGCTCAGGCCGGAGCGGATCGGGGTGAGCCTGTCCGAGGAGTTCCAGCTGGTGCCGGAGCAGTCGACGTCGGCGATCATCGTGCCGCACCCCGAGGCCAAGTACTTCGCCGCCAAGTGAGCGAGCCGGCCGACGGTCTGGTTTCCGACGGCCTGCAGGCCGTGCTGTGGGACCTGGATGGCACCCTGGTCGACACCGAGCCGTCCTGGATCGCGGCGGAGTACCGGCTGGTCGAGTCGTTCGGCGGCAGCTGGAACGACGCGCACGCCCATGCCGTGGTCGGCAACCCGCTGTTGGTGACGGCCGCCTACCTCCGCGAGCACGGCGGCGTGGACCTGCCGCCGGCCGAGATCGTGGACCGGCTGCTGGTCGAGGTGCTGGCCGACGTGCGGCGAGCGGTGGTCTGGCGCCCCGGGGTGCGGCGGCTGCTGGCCGGGCTGCGGGCGGCCGGCGTGCCGTGCGCCATGGTCACGATGTCCTACCAGCAACTGGCCCAGGCGGTCGCCGACCGGCTGCCGGCCGGAACCTTCGCCACCCTGGTGACCGGCGAGCAGGTCAGCAACGGCAAACCGGATCCCGAGGCGTACCTGACCGCGGCGGCCCGGCTCGGCGTGCAGCCGTCGCGATGCCTGGCGATCGAGGACTCGCCGGCCGGCGTGGCGTCGGCCGAGGCGGCGGGGTGCAGGGTGCTGGCAGTGCGCAACCAGGTGCCGCTGGCGACCGCGCCTGGCCGGATCGTGCTGGACGACCTGGCCGAAGTCACCGTGGCCGACCTGATGGCGCTCGTGTCTGACGACGCACTCCGGGCCGCCGAACTCTGACCACGCCCAACTGGGACGCTGCCCAACTGGGACGCTGCCCAACTGTGACGCTGCCGGCTCAGGCGTCCCCGACGGACTCGGTGCCGGCGGTGGTCCCCGGCCGCCGGTCACTGGTCAGCTCGGCCAGCGCGTCGAACGGGAACGGCGGGGGAGTCCCGCCCTTGGCCGGGCACAGGTGCTGGTGGCAGCACCAGTCACACAGCTTCGACGGGCTGGGACGGAAGTCGCCGGTCAGGCTGGCCGCGGCAATCGCCTTCCAGATGGCCTGCAGCGTGCCCTCGAACCGGGCCAGCTCCTCGGCCTCGGGCTGGTAGCTGAGGGTGTCGGTGTCGGCCAGGTAGATCAGCCGCAGCTGGCGGGGCACCACCCCGCGGGTGCGCCACAGCACCAGGGCGTAGAACTTCATCTGGAACAGCGCGCGGGCCTCGAACGCCTCGCGTGGGATCGAGCCGGTCTTGTAGTCCACCACCCGCAGGTCGCCGGCCGGTGAGACGTCCAGCCGGTCGACGTAGCCGCGCAGCCGCAAGCCGTCCAGCACCACCTCGACCAGCTCTTCACGCGCGGCCGGTTCCAGGCGGCGCGGGTCTTCCAAGGCGAAGTAGTTCTTCACCAGCTCACGGGCCGACTCGAGCCAGCCGGTCAGCTCGATGCCCTGCTCGTCGTCGTCGAACAGCTGGGCCAGCTCCGGATGCGCCTCGAGCAGCTGCTGCCAGGACGGCAGCACGTCGGCCTGGGCCTGCTCGACGGTCCGCTGGCCGGCCGGCAGGTCGAAGAGATGTTCCAGGACCGCGTGCACCACGGTGCCCCGGGTCGCGGCCCGGCTCGGCGTCTCGGGAAGCCGGTCGATGCTGCGGAACCGGTAGAGCAGCGGGCAGGTCTTGAAGTCGGCGGCCCGCGAGGGTGAGAGGGAGCCGAGGATGGCCAGCGGCAACGCGCTCCCGGCCACCAGCGGCAGCGGGCCCTGCTCGACCTGCCCCGGCAGGGAGCCCTGCTCGACCGCCCCCGGCAGTGAGCCCTGCTCGGCCGGCGGCGCGTCCAGCAACTCGGTCTCGGTCATGTCGGCAAGACTAGGCGGCGGTACTGACAGAACCTCCGAACTTGCCCGCGCGTCGGGCAGCGGGGTCAGCACTGATGGCCGGCCGGTCGCACTCAGAGCCAGCGCAGGTGCTTGACCGGCCAGCTGACCGCCACCGACCGGCCGACGATGCTCGAACCGGGGATCACCCCGAAGACCCGGGAGTCCAGCGAATCGCAGCGATTGTCGCCCATCACGAAGTACTCGCCGGCCGGCACCGTGATGGCGGCGAAGTCCCCGGTACCACCGCAGGCCGGGTTGACGTAGGGCTCGGTCAGGGCCTTGGCGCCGACGAACACCTTGCCGTCATGGCCGCTGATCGTCTCGCCCGGCAGCCCGATCACCCGCTTGATGAGTTCCGAATCCTCCGGCGGGGCCAGCGGCGGCCGGTCGAAGACCACCACGTCGGACCGGGCGACCGAGCCGAACCGGTAGGACAGCTTGTCGACCACCACCAGGTCCGGCTCGCAGTGCCGGCAGCCGTGCAGGGTCGGTTCCATCGATGCCGACGGGATGTAATAGGAGGCGATCACGAAGCTCCGCAGCACCACGACGGTGATCCCGACGGCGAGGGCGAACCAGAGCGCGTGCACCAGCCGGCTGAGCGGGCTGCGTCGCCGATGAGGGCTGCTCGGCCCCCGGCGCCCGGCCGGTGCCGCTACCGGAGTGGGGGCCGCCGGGTCCTGCCCGGCTGGTTGGCCGGCCGGCAGGTCTGCGGCTGCTGGTTGTGCGGCCGGTTGCCGTTCGGCCGCGCGCCGCTCGGTGACCCGGGCTCGGATGCGCGCACCCAGATCCGGTTCGGCCCCGTCGCTCACCGACCGCTCACCCTCTGCCACGGTGCCCAGGCTAAACCGTCCGCACGCCGGCGGCTCGTGCACAGCTGCCCGCGTGGCGAGATGACCGTCGTCCGGGTCACCACCTCGTAGGATCAGGGCCGTGAGCAGCCCGCGGTCGGAGCCGGACCGAAATCCCATTACCGGCGGCTGGCTGTTCAAGATCGGCTCGGTGCTCGGCGTTCCGATCTTCCTCACGCCGAGCTGGCTGCTGGTGGCCGGTTTCATCACGATCAGTTACGCCGGCTTCCTGCGTGAGCAGATCCCGGGTGCCTCGCACGCCGCCTCGTACGCCCTGAGCCTGCTGTTCGCCACCGCGCTGGCGGTCTCGGTGCTGCTGCACGAAGTGGGCCACACGGTGGTCAGCAGGGTGGTCGGCCTGCCGGTGCGCCGGATCGTGGTGTTCCTGCTCGGCGGGGTGTCCGAGATCGAGGGCGAGGCCAGCCGGCCGCGCGACGAGTTCGTGATCGCGGCGGCCGGCCCGCTGGTGTCCCTCGGGCTGGCCGGCGGCTGCTGGGCGGTCAGCCTGCTGCCACCGGCAGAGTCCGCGGTCGGGGTGCTGCTGTTGCTGCTGGCCTGGAGCAACCTGGTGATCGCGGTCTTCAACGTGCTGCCGGGCCTTCCGCTGGACGGCGGCCGGCTGGTGCAGGCGCTGATCTGGATGATGGGCAGTTCGCGGCTGACCGCCGTCCGGATCGCGGCCTGGTCCGGGCGCGGCGTGGCGGCACTGCTGGGCCTGGCCATCCTGTTCAGTAACGCGATCCTGGGCGGCGACGCGCCGGCTGACCTGGCCTCGGTCGGATCGACCGCGATGGGCTTCGCAGTGGTCGCGTTCCTCTGGTTCGGAGCCAGCCAGACGCTGCGGATGGCAGAGCTCAGCGCCCGGGCGGCCAACCTGCGGGTCGGCCAACTGCTGCGCGGCTCCCTGTACCTGCCCGCCCACACCCCGGTGTCCGAGGCGGTCCGGCAGACGGCCGGAACCGGCGCGGCCGGCATCG
>DASZEI010000256.1:0-14166 GCA_035940975.1 Jatrophihabitans sp.
GACCGGCTTCTTCACCAAGGCCGCCGACGCCCGCAAGCACCTCGACGGCGGCGCCCGGAAGGTCATCATCTCCGCGCCCGCCACCGATGACGACATCACCATCGTGATGGGCGCCAACCACGAGCTCTACGACCCGGAGCAGCACCACATCATCTCCAACGCCTCCTGCACCACCAACTGCCTGGCGCCGCTGGCCAAGGTCCTGCACGATGCCTTCGGCATCGAGCGTGGCCTGATGACCACGATCCACGCCTACACCCAGGACCAGAACCTGCAGGACGGCCCGCACAAGGACCTGCGCCGGGCTCGGGCCGCCGCGCTGAGCATCATCCCGACCTCGACCGGCGCGGCCAAGGCGATCGGCCTGGTGCTGCCCGACCTCAAGGGCAAGCTGGACGGCTACGCGCTGCGGGTGCCGGTGCCGACCGGCTCGGCGACCGACCTGACCGTGACGCTCTCGCGCCAGGCCTCGGTCGAGGAGGTCAAGGCGGCCTACAAGGCGGCCGCCGACGGCCCGCTCAAGGGCTACCTGGTCTACACCGAGGACCCGATCGTGTCGGCCGACATCGTCACCGACCCGGCGTCCTGCATCTTCGACGCCACCCTTACCAAGGCGATCGGCGACCAGGTGAAGGTGGTCGGCTGGTACGACAACGAGTGGGGCTACTCCAACCGGCTGGTCGACCTGGTCGGCTACGTCGGCAACAGCCTGTAACGCCCGGACGGACGAGGGGGACTGGCCGAGAGGCGGGAGCAGAGGGCTATGCGCACGGTGGACGATCTGTGCAAGGTCGGGGTGGCCGGGCGGCGCATTCTGGTGCGCTGTGACCTGAACGTGCCGCTGTCCAAGGACGAGCCGCCACGGGTCACCGACGACGGCCGGATCCGGGCGTCGCTGCCGGTGCTGGTGCAGCTGCTCAATCGCGGCGCCCGGGTGATCGTGGTGGCGCACCTGGGACGTCCGAAGGGCGCGCCGGAGGACAAGTACTCGCTGCGCCCGGTGGCCGACCGGCTGGCCGCGCTGCTGGGCACCCCGGTGGAGTTCGCGCTCGACACCGTGGGCGAGAGTGCCCGGCTGCTGGCCGACGGCCTGCGCAACGGGCACCTGCTGCTGCTGGAGAACGTCCGGTTCCATCCCGGCGAGACCGCCAAGGACGACGCCGAACGGGCCGCCTTCGCCCGGGCGCTGGCCCAGCTGACCGGCGGCGAGGACGACGGCGGCGCCTACGTCGACGACGCCTTCGGCGCGGTGCACCGGGCGCACGCCTCGGTCTATGACGTGGCACGGCTGCTGCCGCACTACCTCGGACCGCTGGTGCGCGACGAGCTGCAGGTGCTGCGCCGGCTGACCGGCGAGGCCGGCGAGCTGCAACGGCCCTACGTAGTGGTGCTCGGCGGCTCCAAGGTGTCGGACAAGCTGGGCGTCATCTCCGCGCTGCTGCCGAAGGTGGACCGGTTGCTGGTCGGCGGCGGGATGTGCTTCACCTTCCTCAAGGCCCAAGGCCACGAGGTCGGCGATTCGCTGCTGGAGTCCGACCAGGTGCAGACCTGCCGGCAGCTGCTGGACGAGGCCGGCGACAAGATCGTGCTGCCCACCGACGTGGTGGTCTCGGCCGACGTCTCCGACGACGCCAGCACCGAGACGGTGCCGGCCGACGCGATGCCGGCCGGGCTCAAGGGGCTCGACATCGGCCCCGAGTCGGTGGCCCGGTTCGCCGAGGCGCTGTCCGGCGCCGGCACGGTGTTCTGGAACGGCCCGATGGGTGTCTTCGAGGCGCGGCCGTTCGCGGCCGGCACCAAGGGCATTGCCGAGGCGGTCGCGAATTGTGAGGGGCTGAGCGTGGTGGGCGGCGGTGACTCGGCGGCGGCCGTCCGGGCGCTGGGCATCGACGTCAACCGGTTCGGCCACATCTCCACCGGCGGCGGCGCGTCGCTGGAGTACCTGGAAGGCAAGACGTTGCCCGGTGTCGCCGTGCTCGAGGAGAGCTAGGTGGCGCGTTCGACCGCAGCGCGGATGCCCCTGATCGCCGGCAACTGGAAGATGAACCTCAACCACCTGGAAGCGCTGGCCCTGGTGCAGAAGATTGCCTTCAGCCTCAAGCCGCCGCACTTCGAGGCCGTCGAGGTGGTGGTGCTGCCGCCGTTCACCGACATCCGCTCGGTGCAGACGCTGGTGGACGGTGACAAGCTGGCGCTGCGCTACGGCGGCCAGGACCTGTCACCGCACGCCGGCGGCGCCTACACCGGCGACATCTCCGGCGCGATGCTGGCCAAGCTCGGCTGCAGCTACGTGGTGGTCGGGCACTCCGAACGCCGCGAGTACCACCACGAGGGCGACGAGCTGGTCAACGCCAAGGTCAGGGCGGCCTACGCCAGCCAGCTGACCCCGATCATGTGCATCGGGGAGCGGCTGGAGGTGCGCGAGGCCAGCGGGCAGGTGCGGCACTGCCTGGACCAGCTGGGTGCGGGGCTGGCCGGCGTGTCGGCCGAGCAGGCCGCCACCGTGGTGATCGCCTACGAGCCGGTGTGGGCGATCGGCACCGGCAAGGTGGCCACCCCGGCCGATGCCCAGGAGGTCTGCGCGGCGGTCCGCGGCCAGCTCGCCGAGCTGTACAGCCCCGAGTTGGCCGCCGGCGTCCGGATCCTGTACGGCGGCTCGGTGAAATCGACCAACGCCGGTGAGATCGTGGCGCAGCCCGACGTCGACGGCGCCCTGGTCGGCGGCGCCAGCCTGGACGGGGCCGAATTCGCCGGCATCTGCATCGCGGCCGGCGGCGGCCCGCTGCCGGTTCTGGGCTGAGGCGCGGGGTGGGACAGTGGAACAGGTATCCTCGTGGCACACGCCCCGTCACCGTGGCTGTTCCGTCGAGACCTGAGCGAGGCCATCGAACCACATGATCATCACATTGTTGTCGATTGTCCTGATCATTGCGAGCGTGATGCTGATGGTTCTGGTGCTGCTGCACCGCGGCAAGGGCGGCGGCTTGTCCTCGATGTTCGGCGGCTCGCTCTACTCCAGCCTGTCGGGCTCCTCCGTGGTCGAACGCAACCTCGACCGGCTCACCGTCATCGCCGGCCTGGTCTGGTCCATCTGCATCATCGGGCTCGGCCTGCTCTACAAGGCGAGTTGATTCCACCTGCGGCGGTTGTCTTCCGACGGCGCGGATCGCGTCGGCACCGGATGACCGAAGCCTTCCAGTGACATCGAGTTAGAGGAGCCGTCGAAGTGGCAGGTGGCAGCGCAATCCGCGGTAGCCGGGTAGGCGCCGGTCCGATGGGTGAGCGGGAGCGTGGCGAGTCCGCCCCACGCCAGTTCGTGTCGTTCTTCTGCGCCAACGGTCACGAGACCAAGCCGGCCTTCGCACTGGAGGCGCTGGTACCCGACACCTGGGACTGCCCGCGCTGCGGCTTCCCGGCCGGCCGCGAGTCCGCGACCCCACCGGCCGCCCCCCGCAACGAGCCGTACAAGACCCACCTGGCCTACGTGAAGGAGCGCCGCTCGGACGCCGACGGCGACGCCATCCTCGAAGAGGCGCTGGCCCGGCTGCGGGCCCGTCGCGGCGAGTCCTGACACCAGCAGCCGCGGCTAGGGCTGGGTGAAGGCGCCCGCTCAGCACGGCTGCTCGCCGAGTCGGAGACGAGCAGATGGCCTACTTCGAGCGGACCGGTGAGCAGACCTTCCGGGCGACCGAGCACGTCAGTGGCGCCTGGGACCCCGGCTTCCAGCACATCGCTCCGGCGCTCGGCCTGTTGGCCCACGCGGTCGAGGCCGACTGCGCCGCCCGCCGAGGCGATGGCCTGGTCATCGGCCGCCTCTCCTACGACATCCTGGGAACGGTCCCCGTCGACGTGGTGCGGGTCGAGCTAGACATCCTTCACCCCGGCCGCACCATCGAGCTCATCCAGGCCACCCTGAGCCATGCCGGCCGCGCCGCCGTCCTGCTGCGGGCCTGGCTGATGCAACCCCGCGACACCACCGGCCTGCACGCCACGCCGCTGCCGCGCATCGCCGGTCCCGAGGACCTGCCGGCCTGGGATCCCACCACCGTCTGGCCCGGTGGGTTCATCGCCTCCGCCCAGGTCCGGCGCGAGCAGGTCGAGCCGGGCCGGGCGGCCTTCTGGGTCCGCACCCCGCTTCCGCTGATCCGGGACGAAGAAGTCAGCAGCCTGGCCAGGGTCGCTGGCCTGCTCGACATCGCCAACGGCATGACCGTGCGCGCCCAGCCCGGCGAGGTCGCGTTCCCGAACATCGACCTCACTGCTCACTTCTTCAGTCAGCCACGCGGGGAGTGGGTCGGCTTCGACACCAGCGTCTGTTTCGGCCCGGCAGGAGTCGGCCTCACCACCAGCGTCATCCACGACCTCCATGGACCCGTCGGCACCAGCGAGCAGACCCTGACGGTCCGGCCCCGCTGACCGGAGGGCACCGGCCGCCCGACGGGAGGCACCCGGTCAGAGCATCGGCCGGCCGTCGGGATGCCGGGGCAGCCCGGCCGCAGCCTCCCGATCCACCAGCCAGAGCGTCCGTAACCGCCCGCGCGGCCCGGCCGAGGGCACCTGCACCCGGCCGGCTCCGCTGAGTGCCAGCGCGACCGCCGAGGCCTTGCCGGCGCCGGCGGCCACGAACCAGATCTCGTTCGCCGCCGCCAGGCCGGCGAAGCTGAGCGAGATCCGCAACGGCGGCGGCTTGGGGGAGTTGCGCACCGCGATCACCGGGCCGGACTCGTCGTAGGCGCTGGGATGGCCGGGGAACAGCGACGCGCAGTGCCCGTCCGGGCCGACCCCGAGCAGCAGCACGTCGAAGTTCGGCAACTCGTCCGGGTCGTCGGGCCGGCGCGCACCGGCCAGCTGCTCGGCGTAGCCGGCCGCGGCGTCGTCCAGGTTGGCGAACGGGCCGTCGCTGGCCGGCATCGGGAACAGCCGGGCGGCCTTGAACGGCGGCTGGGAGAACAGCAGCCGGTTGGCCGGGCCGTCGTTGCGGTCCTCGGAAGCCGCCGGGACGTAGCGCTCGTCAGCCCAGAACACGTCCACCCGGGACCAGTCCACCGGGTTGCGCGAGGGCGTCGACGCGATCGCCGACCAGACCTGTTCCATGATCGAGCCCGCGGTCAGGGCCAGCGCCGCCCGGCCGCGGCTCTGCTGGGCGCGGGCCAGGGTCGACATCGCCCGCACCGCCACATCCGCCGCCAGGCTCTCGGCGTCGGGCTGGATGATCAGTTCCGGCTGGGCGGGCATCGGGGGTCAGGCCTCCTGCTGGGCCAGGGCGGGATCGTGCCAGATATGGGTGCGGACCGAGGGCCGGTCGTTGAGCCCGGTCAGGCCGGTGACCGCGCCGAGGGCCTCGCCGTAGATCTGGTCGGCGTCGAGGCGGCGCAGTTCCTCGGCCAGCATGTCGCCGGTGGTCCGTTGCGGGAACGGCTGGATGGTGTCGAGCTGCCCGGGTCGGCGCATCAGCAGCTTGTAGCCCTCGTTGGTCATCTGCACCGTCCGGCCGTCGGAGAACTCCACCGAGACCCCGACGATGTACTTGCCCTCGGCCTTCTCCACCGGGATGTCGATGCCCAGCCGGGACGTCAGCCAGCCGGCCAGCAGCTGGGCCGACGGGTCCTGCGGGTTGCCGGTCACGACCACCGAGGTGGCCGGCGTCGAGGCGGTGTCGAAGGCGGCCGCCAGCGCCGCCCGCCACGGGGTGATCACCGTCCAGGTCAGGTCGGTGTCGCCCGGGGCGTAGTCGACGGCCCGCTGCCGCAGCGAGGCGGCCGGGTCGCCGTCGCGGATGACGTTGGTGATGCGGCGGTCGGCGAACACGCCGAGCGGGTCGTTGGCGATCACCTTGGGGGTTTCGGAGTACCACCAGGCGACCACCGGCGCGTCCGGCGCCAGCAGCGGCAGCGTGACCGACTCGGCGTGCAGCGCCAGCCGGCCGAACATCCGCAGCACCACGGCCTCGCCGGGCCCGTGCCGGCCGCCGATCGAGACCTCGGCATCCAGCCGGGGAACCGGGGCGTCGATGTGGTGGCGCAGCACCATGATCACCCGCATCGGGTGCCTGGCCGCCGCGGTCGCCACCGCGGCCTCGACGCTGGCGGTGTCCTTCTCCTCCAGCACCACCACCAGGGTCAGCGCCAGGCCGCTGGTCACCGCACCGCCCGAGCGCCGCTCGGCGGCCAGCGCCTGCACCACCGCGGTGCCGGTGGTGTCCCAGAGTGTGGTCACAGCGAATCCCCCTTGTCCGGGCACGGTCCCGGGTAGGTCGAGCCCGGACGCCGGGCCGTGGTCTCAGTTCTGCCCCGGCTCATGGCCGCCGCCAGCTGCGCCCGTCGCGGGCCAGCATCTCGTCGGCTGCCTTGGGACCCCACTCGCCGGCCCGGTACATCTCCGGTTCCTGGCCGGCCCAGAACTCCTCCAGCGGGTCGATCACCCGCCAGGACGCCTCGACCTCCTCGTTGCGCGGGAACAGCGTGGCGTCGCCGAGCATCACGTCCAGGATGAGCCGCTCGTAGGCCTCCGGGCTGGACTCGGTGAACGCCTCGCCGTACAGGAAGTCCATCGAGACGTCGCGGACCTCCATCATCGACCCGGGCACCTTGGAGCCGAACTTCAACGTGACGCCCTCGTCCGGCTGCACGCGGACCACCAGCTGGTTGTGACCCAGTTCCTCGGTGTCGGTGTGGCTGAACGGCAGGTGCGGGGCCTTCTTGAACAGCACCGCGATCTCGGTGACCCGGCGCGGCAGCCGCTTGCCGGTGCGCAGGTAGAACGGCACGCCGGCCCAGCGCCGGGTGTCGATGCCGAGCCGGACGGCGGCGAAGCTCTCGGTCTTGGAGTCCTCCGGGACGTCCTTCTCGGCGCGGTAGGCCAGCACCCGCTCACCGGCCAGCCAACCCTGCTGGTACTGGCCGCGCACGGCGTAGGAACCCCGGTCGGCCGGCAGTGTGATCGCCCGCAGCACCTTGAGCTTCTCGGTGCGGATCGCCTCGGCGGTGAACTCCACCGGCTCCTCCATCGCGGTCAGCGCGAGCAGCTGCAGCAGGTGGTTCTGCAGGACGTCCCGGGCGGCGCCGGTGGCGTCGTAGAAGGCGGCCCGGCCGGCGATGCCGACGTCCTCGGCCATCGTGATCTGCACCGAGTCGACGTAGTTGGAGTTCCAGACCGGCTCGAACAGCTGGTTGGCGAAGCGCAGCGCCATCAGGTTCTGCACGGTCTCCTTGCCGAGATAGTGATCGATCCGGAACACATCCTTGGCGGTGAACACCTCGTCGACCAGGGCGTTGAGCGCCTTGGCGCTGGGCAGGTCGTGCCCGAAGGGCTTTTCCACCACCACCCGGCGCCAGCCGCCGGAGGTGGCGTTGTCGGCCATCTTGGTGCGTTCCATCTGCCGCAGCACGACCGGGAACATGCTCGGCGGGACGGACAGGTAGAAGGCGGCGTTGCCCTTGATGCCGTGGCTGTTGCGCAACTCGTCCAGGGTGGTGGCCAGGGTGTCGAAGGCCTGGTCGTCGTCGAAGGAGCCGGGCACGAACTTGATCTCACCCGCCAGCCGATCCCACACCTCCTCGTTCCAGTCGGTGCGGGCGTGCTCCTGGGCGGCCTTCTTCGCCAGGGTCTCGAAGTCGCCGTCCTCCCAGTCCCGGCGGGCGAAGCCCAGCAGCACGAAGTCGGCCGGCAGCAGGCCCCGGTTGGCCAGGTCATAGACGGCCGGCAGCAGTTTCTTGCGCGCCAGGTCGCCGGTGACGCCGAAAACCACCAGCGCGCAGGGCTCGGGAACCCTGGGCAGCCGCCGGTCGCCCGGGTCGCGCAGCGGGTTGGTGCTCAACCCGGCCCGGATCTTGGGCCCGTCGCCGGTGCCGATGGCGGGGGACTGGTCCTCGGTGAGGCTCACGGATCTCTCCTTCTACAGCGCTTGCAGTAGCTGTCCGATGCCCGCCGCCCGGTCGGTCAGGTGCAGGTGTAGCACCGGACGTCCCTTGTCGGCCAGCACGGTGGCATCGCCCGCGGCCTGTGCTTGCTGCAGCGAGGCGAAGGTGTAGGGCCGGTCCGGCACCGCCAGGTCACCACCGGCATCCTGCGACACGTCGGCGGTGATCTGCAGGAACACCCCGTTCGGATGCCCGCCCTTGTGGTACTGGCCGGTCGAGTGCAGGAACCGCGGCCCCCAGCCGAAGGTGGTCTGCAGGCCGCTGCGGATGGCCACCTCCGGGCGAAGGCCGGCCGCGGCGGCGTCGGCGTGCCGGTCCAGGTAGGCCTGGATGCTGACGTAGCCGCGCTCCGGCGCGGCGGCGAAGAACGCCAGCAGCACCTCCGCCAGGGTGCTCGCCTCCGACAGCTCGAAGCCGGTGGCGTAGACCTGGACGGCGTCCTCGGTCAACGCCGGCTCCTCGCCGCCGCCCTGCTCGGGGGCGTCCAGCAGCGCTCGGGCCTGCTTCTTGGCCTCCTCGACGTTGGGCTGGTCGAACGGGTTGATCCCGATGATCCGGCCGGCGATCGCGGTGGCGTACTCCCAGAGCAGCATCTGGGCGCCCAGCGGGCCGCTGACCGCGGCCGCCCAGCCGGAAGCCGGCGGGTGGGACTCGTCGTATCCGCCGAGGTGGATCGCGATCGCGTCCGGGCCGGCGTCGGCGAAGCCGGGGGCCTGCGGGCTCTCCACCACCACCGGCAGCAGGCCGCGGCCGTTCTTGCCGGTGGACTCGGCGATCAGCTGCTCGGCCCAGTCGCCGAAGCCGACGATGCCGGAGCCGACGTCGGCGAAGACCACCTTGTCGCAGCCGGCACCGTCGTCGGAGTCAGAGTCGTTGGAGTCAGAATTGTGCGCATTGTGTGCCAGGCCCAGCAACGCACCCAGCCGCAGCCCCGGATTGGTCTCGGCGTCCGTCGAGAGCACGGTGGCCGCCTCGGCCGCGGAGTCCAGCAGGGCGGTCAGGTCGGCGCCGGCCAAACCGGCGGGCACCAGGCCGAACGCGGTCAGCGCGCTGTACCGGCCGCCGACGTTCGGGTCGGCCAGGAACACCTTGCGGTAGCCGGCGTCCTCGGCGGTCTGCTGCAGCGGCGAGCCGGGGTCGGTGACCACCACGATCCGCCGCTTCGGGTCGATCCCGGCGTCGGCGAAGGCCTTCTCGTAGGCCCGCCGGTGCGAGTCGGTCTCGACGGTGCCGCCGGACTTGCTGGAGACCACCAGCACGGTGCGCTCCAGGTTGTCGGCGATCGCGGCCCGCACCTGGCCCGGGTCGGTGGTGTCCAGGGTGACCAGGCCGACGCCGGCGGTCGCGCAGATGACTTCGGGCGCCAGCGAGCTGCCCCCCATGCCGGCCAGCACCACGTGGTCCACGTCCTCGGCGGCCAGCTCCTCGCGCAGCGCGTCGATCTGGGCGATCAGCGGCCGGGACGTCTCGGCCAGCGTCACCCAGGACAGCCGCTTGGCGGCCTCGGACTCGGCGTCGGCGCCCCACAGGGTCGGGTCCTGCGCGGTGATCCTGCTGGCGACCTGGTCGGTCAGCAGCTCGGCGACCACCGCGGCGAAGGCCTGCTCGTCGGGGTAGTCGAACTCCAGGCTCAGCCCGCCGCCGGTGATCGAGGCGAGGTCGGTCATGCCGGTGCGCCTGCCCGATCGGCGTTGCCGGCCCGGCTCGGGTCGCCGTTGTCGGCCTTCTCAGCCCCGGCGGTCAACTGCTTCTGCACGCCCTCCATCAGGTTGGACCAGGAGTCCATGAACTTGTCCACGCCCTCCGTCTCGAGCAGCTCGGTGACCTCGTGCAGCTCGATGCCCAGCGCGGAGAGGTCGGTGACCACCTGCCGGGCCTCGTCGTAGCCGGAGTCGGCGGTCGGGCCGCTGATCACGCCGTGGTCGGCGACCGCGTGCAGGGTGGCCTCGGGCATCGTGTTGACGGTGTCGCGGGCGACCAGCTGGGTGACGTACATGGTGTCCTCGTAGGCCGGGTCCTTGACGCCGGTGGAGGCCCAGAGCGGGCGCTGCACATGGGCGCCGGCCGCCTTCAGCTCCTCCCAGGCGGGGCCGGTGAAGACCTCCTGGAACGCCTCGTAGGCCAGCCGGGCGTTGGCGATGCCGGCCTTGCCGCGGACCGCCTTGGCCTCCTCGGTGCCGATCTTGTCCAGCCGCTTGTCGATCTCGGTGTCAACCCGGGACACGAAGAACGACGCGACCGAGCGGATGGTGGACAGGTCGATGCCGGCCTCGCGGGCCTGCCGCAGGCCTTCGAGGTAGGCGTCCATCACCTTGCGGTAGCGCTCGATGGAGAAGATCAGCGTGACGTTGACGCTGATGCCGGCCGCCGTCGCCGCCGCGATCGAGGGCAGGCCGGCCTCGGTGGCCGGGATTTTGATCATCACGTTCGGGCGGTCGACCAGCCACCACAGCGCGGTGGCCTCGGCAGTGGTCTTGTCGCTGTCGTGGGCGATCCGGGGGTCCACCTCGATCGAGACCCGGCCGTTCTCGCCGTCGGTCGAGTCATAGACCGGGCGCAGCACGTCGCAGGCCCACCGGATGTCGAAGGCGGTCAGCAGCCGGACCGCCTCTTCCAGCGCCACCTCGCGCACCGCCAGGTCATGCACCTGCTGGGCGTAGGCCGAGTCGCCGTCGGCGGCGCCCTCCATCGCCTTCTGGAAGATCGACGGGTTGCTGGTCACGCCGACGACGTGCTTGGTATCGATCAGCTCCTGCAGGTTGCCGCTGACCAGCCGCTCGCGGCTGATGTCGTCGAGCCAGATGGACACGCCTTGGGCCGACAGGTCGGCGAGTGCGTCGCTCATGATGGATCCTCTCTCCAAGCGCTCGTTCCACGCTGAGGTGGGCCGGCTAGTTGCCGGTGGTGGTGCCGGTGATCTCGCCTACTCGTTCCAGGCTGGTGTGGGCGGCGGCGACCACGTTGTCCGGGGTGAAGCCGAACTGCTCGAACAGCACCATGACGTTGGCGCTGGCGCCGAAGTGGTCGAGTGCCACGATCTCGCCGGCCTCGCCGACGATCTCACGCCAGCCCATCGGGACGCCGGCCTCGATGCTGACCCGGGCCTTGATCGCCGGCGGCAGCACCCGCTGCTGGTAGGACCGGTCCTGGGCCCGGAACCACTCGATGCACGGCATCGACACCACCCGGGTCGGGGTGCCCTCGGCCTCCAGCCGTTCGCGGGCGGCCAGCGCAAGGCTCACCTCGGAGCCGGTGGCGATCAGGATCACCTTGGCGATCGCCTCCGAGGCCTCCTCCAGCACGTAGCCGCCCTTGTCGGCATCGACCACCTTGCCGGGATCGAGCACCGGCAGGCCCTGCCGGGACAGCGCCAGGCCGGCCGGCCGGTCGGTGTGCTCCAGCACGGTGCGCCAGACGACGGCGGTCTCGTTGGCATCGGCCGGCCGGACCACGTCCAGGCCCGGGATGGCGCGCAGTGCGGCCAGGTGCTCCACCGGCTGGTGGGTCGGGCCGTCCTCGCCGAGGCCGATCGAGTCGTGCGTCCAGACGTAGATGGTGGGTATCTGCATCAGGGCCGCCAGCCGGACCGGAGGGCGCATGTAGTCGCTGAACACCAGGAAGGTGCCGCCGTAGACCCGGGTGCCGCCGTGCAGCGTGATGCCGTTCATGATCGAACCCATCGCGTGCTCGCGGATGCCGAAGTGCAGCGTCCGGCCGTACGGGCCGCCCGGCCATTCCTTGGTCTGCCGGTCGGCCGGCACGAAGCTGGGCTCGCCCTCCATGGTGGTGTTGTTGGACTCGGCCAGGTCCGCCGAACCGCCCCAGAGCTCCGGCAGCACCGGCGCCAGCGCGGTGAGCACCTTGCCGGACGCCGCCCGGGTGGCCAGCGAGTTGCGCTTGCCGTCCTTCTCGGTGGGGAAGCTGGGCAGCGCGTCGGCCCAGCCCGGCGGGAAGCTGCGAGTGATCATCCGGTCGAAGAGCTGCTTGCGCTCCGGGTTGTCCTCGGCCCACTGGTCGAAACTCGGCTGCCACTGCTCGCGGGCGGCCCGGCCGCGCGCGGCCAGCTCGCGGGTGTGCGCGATCACCGCCTCGTCCACCTCGAACTGCACGTCCGGGTTGAAGCCAAGGATCTCCTTGGTCTTGCGGACCTCGTCCTCGCCGAGGGCGGCGCCGTGTGCCTTGCCGGTGTTCTGCTTGGTCGGCGCCGGCCAGCCGATGATGGTGCGCACCGCGATGATGGACGGCCGGTTCGTCTCGGCCCGGGCCGCCTCCAGCGCGGCCTCCAGGGCCACCACGTCCTCGCCGGAGTCGACGTACTGGGTGTGCCAGCCGTAGGCCTCGTAGCGCTTGAGCACGTCCTCGGAGAACGCCACGTTGGTGTCGTCCTCGATCGAGATGTGGTTATCGTCGTAGACCAGGGTGAGGTTGCCCAGCTGCTGGTGGCCGGCCAGCGAGCACGCCTCGCTGGACACGCCCTCCTCCAGGCAGCCGTCGCCGGCGAACACGTAGATCTGGTGGTCGAACGGCGACTCGCCGGCCGGGGCGTCCGGGTCCAGCAGGCCGCGTTCCCGGCGGGCCGCCATCGCCATCCCGACCGCGTTGCCGACGCCCTGCCCGAGCGGGCCGGTGGTGGTCTCGACCCCGATGGTGTGGCCGTGCTCGGGGTGCCCGGGGGTCAGCGAGCCCCAGGTGCGCAGCGATTTCAGGTCGTCCAGCTCCAGGCCGTAGCCGGAGAGGTAGAGCTGGATGTAGAGGGTGAGCGAGGAGTGGCCGTTGGACAGCACGAACCGGTCGCGGGCCACCCAGTTCGGATCGGTCGGGTCGTGGCGCATGACCCGCTGGAAGAGCAGGTAGGCCAGCGGCGCCAGGCTCATCGCGGTGCCTGGGTGGCCGTTACCGACCTTCTGCACGGCGTCGGCGGCCAGCAGCCGGGCGGTGTCCACCGCCGCGGTGTCCAGATCGGTCCACCAGTCCGGGTGGGTTGAAACGATGCCGGGTGCGGTCTCGGTCACGTGGCTCTCCTGCTCTTCAAGTGTCGCGGTAGGCCTGGAACCGAGCCTAACCGCTTTCAGTACCGGGTTGTCGAGGGGTCAGCGGCCGCGGAAACGGACTGGGGCGATGCTTGTTCGCGGCGCTGCGCCAGGATGCTTTCGCGGTGTCGGGAGGCCGGTCAGCGACGCCGGATGCCGTGGCGGCCGTGGGTTCGGCCGGGCGTTACGCTGGGCCAGTGACGCAGACCCCGGTTGCCCGTTCTCGCTCGGGGAACCCGGTCGCGACCGGCTCGGCGATGACCTCGATACGAGCCTACGTGGCACTGACCAAGCCACGCATCATCGAGTTGCTGCTGGTCACCACGCTGCCGGCGATGGTGCTGGCCGCCGGCGGGCTGCCGCGCTGGCAGACGGTGCTGGCCACCCTGGTCGGCGGCACCCTGGCGGCGGGCTCCGCGAACGCCCTGAACTGCTACCTGGACCGCGACATCGACGCGCTGATGCGCCGCACCGGGCACCGCCCGCTGCCGGTGCACGACGTCTCGCCGAACGGCGCGCTGCGGTTCGGTGTGGTGCTCGGCGTGCTGGCGGTGACGCTGATGGGGCTGAGCACCAACCTGCTCGCCGCCGGGCTGACCGCGCTGGCGATCGGTTTCTACGTGGTCGTCTACACGATGCTGCTCAAGCGGCGGACGTCGCAGAACATCGTCTGGGGCGGCGCGGCCGGCTGCATGCCGGTGCTGATCGGCTGGTCGGCGGTCACCGGGTCGTTGGCCTGGGCGCCGGTGGTGCTGTTCGGCGTGGTGTTCTTCTGGACTCCGCCGCACTTCTGGGCGCTGGCGATCCGCTATCGCGACGACTACGCGCGGGCGGGCGTGCCGATGCTGCCGGTGGTCGCCTCACCGGTGCGGGTCGCGCGCCAGATCATGGGGTATTCGGTGCTGACGGTGGCGACCTCGTTGCTGCTGTGGCCGCTGGCCACCGGCTGGGTGTACGGGGTGCTGGCGCTCGGGGCCGGTGCCGCGCTGCTGGCCGAGGCGCACCGGCTGTACGCCGCCGCCCGTGCCGGTAAGGCGGGGCACCCGATGCGGCTGTTCCACCTGTCCAACAGCTACCTGGCCTTCGTGTTCCTGGCCGTCGCGGTCGACACCTTCCTGCGCTAGCCGGCCGCTCGGCTCACGCTTGGACGCCCGCCCGGGTGAGGCCGCGACCTGGGAGCCGGCGGGGCAGCACCTAGGATCGGGGCGTGAGCAGAC
>DASZEI010000257.1:0-6355 GCA_035940975.1 Jatrophihabitans sp.
ACGGCCTCTTCGTCCCGAACGAAGCGCGCTACCAAGCTGCGCCACACCCCGGCTGCAACCGGTCCAGCATAGCTGAGCGCGCCAACCCGGTTCGCGACCGGGTGCGGCGCCCAGAAGGGCCTAGCCGCGCACCACATCCCGGGGCAGCAGCGTCAGCAGCACCGCCTCGGGCCGGCAGCCGATCCGGATCGGCATGAACGGGTTGGTGCCCAGCCCCGCGCAGACGTTGAACCACATCCGGTCGTCCCATGGGTGCAGCCAGCGGGCCCGGTGCACGTCGATGCCACAGTTCGTCACGATCGCCGGCCCGAACGGCACCCGGATCTGGCCACCGTGGGTGTGCCCGGCCAGCACCAGGTCATAGCCGTCGCCGGCGAACGAAGCCAGCATCGCCGGCTCAGGGGAGTGGGTGACCCCGATCCGGACGACAGCGGCAGGATCTGCCGGCCCGGCTATCTTGGCGTACCGGGCCCGCCGCAGGTGCGGGTCGTCGGTGCCCGCCAGCGCCACCGGCAAGCCGGCGACCCGCACCGTGGTCCGGACGTGGGTCAGGTCCAGCCAGCCCCGAAGCTCCATCGCCGCCGCCAGCTGGTCCCAGGGCATCCGGCGCCGGCCCTGCAGGTCGCCCACCTTGTTGGGCAGGAAGTACCGGGCCGGGTTCTTCGGCTTCGGCACGTAGTAGTCGTTGTTGCCGGGCACGAACGCCCCCGGAAAGTCGAACAGCGGCCCGAGCGCCCGCAGGATCGCCGGGATGCCGTCCGGGTCGGAGCTGGTGTCACCGGTGTTGATCACGTAGTCCGGCCGCAGGGTGGCCAGCTGCGACACCCAATCCTGCTTGCGCTGCTGCGCGGCGGTCAGGTGCAGGTCGGAGATGTGCAGCACCCGCAGCGCGGGGCTGCCCGGATCGAGCACCGGCACCGCGAACCGGCGGAGCGTGAACAGGTTGCGCTCGATCAGCCCGCCGTAGCCGGCCGCCGCGGTACCGGCCACGGCAGTGGCGACCAGGCTGCGGCGCAATGCGGACATGCCGATCAGCCTACGGGCGGCCCGCAACTAACCTGGACGACATGACCCAGCTCAAGGCACAGCTGAAATCAGACCTCACGACGGCGATGAAGGCCCGGGACGAGCTCAGCACCGCGACCCTGCGCATGTTGCTCACGGCGGTCACCACCGAGGAGGTCTCGGGCTCCAGCGCGCGCGAGCTCACCGACGACGAGGTGCTGAAGGTGATCGGCCGCGAGGCCAAGAAGCGCCGGGAGGCCGCCGAGGCGTTCCAGGCGGCCGGGCGCGCCGAGCAGGCCGCCCGCGAACTCGACGAGCAGGCCGTGCTCAACCGCTACCTGCCCAGCCAGCTGACCGACGCCGAGCTGACCGCCCTGGTCGCCGACGCGGTGCGCGAGTCCGGCGCCACCGAGCCACGCCAGATGGGCCAGGTGATGAAGCTGCTGGCTCCCCGGGTAGCCGGCCGGGCCGACGGCAAGCGGCTGTCCGAGGAGGTGCGCCGCCGGCTGACCTCCTGACCCGGGCGGTCAGCGCCTGGGCTTGGTGGGCTTCGGCTTGCTCGGGCTCGGGCTCGGAGATGGCGGCGGCGCGGACGAGGCCGGTGCCGAACTGCTCGGCGGCGCGCTGGTTTGCGGGTTCGAGCTCGGCGGCGGCTGCGGCTGCGGCTGGAAGGTCTGGATCGGCGGGACGTAGACCTGAGGCGGCACCCCGGTCGAGATGCACAGCGAGATCGCCGCCCCCGGCTCGGCGATCTGCGGAGAGTAGAACGCCACGTTGCCCGGCCGCTCCCGGCTGCCGCACGGCACCGGCAGCGGCCTGCCCACGAAACCTTGCGAGGCCAGGTACTGGATCGCCTCGTCCTGGCCCATCCCGACCACCGAGGGCACCGGGTTGCCCGGCGTCGAGTCCACCGACGGCCAGTCCCACTGCTGGGCGCCCAGCGTCGGGCCGTAGGCCATCATCCAGAATTTCGAGACCGCCGCGCCGAAGGTGTCGGTGCCCGAGTTGGACTCGGTGATGCCCGGCACCCCCGCGATCCGCTGGGTAGGGCGCTCCGGATTGACCAGGGCAGCCGCGGACACCAGGTTGGGTGTTATCCCGACGAACCACAGTGCCGAGTTGCCCTCGTCATCGACGAACTTCTTGGTCACCGGGTCCAGCTTGCTGCTGTTGTTGGTGCCCGTCTTGCCTGCTACCAGGCTGCCGCCGTTGTTGTACCAGTCGGTGAAGAACCGGCTCGCGGTGCCGTAGCCGCTGTGCGTGTCGTTCACCATGATGTTCACCAGCGTGCGGGCCACGAACGGCGTGAACTGCCGGCTGCACCCCGGGTGCGGCTTGAGCCGGACCGGCTTGCCGGTGCTGTCGGTGACCGACCTGACCGGCGTCGGCGGGCAGAACACCCCGTCGTTGGCCAGCGCCGCGAACGCCCCGGTTAGCTCCAGCACCGACGTCGAGTCCTGGCCCAGGGTGAAGGTGGGCTGGCGACTGCCGATGATCGACTGGGCGATGGTCCTGCCGGTGGGCTTGCCGTCGGAGTCCAACTGCGGGCCGTTGAGGTAGTTCATGCCCAGGCCCGTCGCGGTGTTGACGATCGGGGAGATGTCGCACCCGAAGAGCTGGTCCTCCATGGCCACGAAGTAGGTGTTGGACGAGGCCGGCAGCGCGTGGTCCAGCGGCGCGGTGTCGGGGTAGTGGCCCACGTTGTGCGCCACGTAGGGCTTGTTGTCGTCCTGCAGCGGGCAGTTCTTCGTCGTCCACTCGTTGTTGGCAGTGGTCAGCGTGTAGCTGGGCGGCACCCCGGCCTTGAGGGCGGCCAGCGCGGTGAAGTACTTGTACGTCGAGCCGGCGCCGGCGTAGGCCTTGGTGAACAGCTTGTCCACCGAATAGCCGCTGTTGCCCTTCTTCACGCCGTAGCGCGCGTCGGTGATCATGGTGGTGACCGCGCCCGTACTCGGCGTGATGGACGGCATCGCAAGCAAATAGCCATGCCCGTGGGCCGGATCCAGCCCGCTCTGGCTCCAGATCGCGTTCTGCCCCTGGTTCTGCAGATGCGCGTTCAGGGTGGTGACGATCTTGAAGCCGCTGACGTTCACCCTGGACTCGCTCAGGCCGCCGACCTTGGTCAGCCAGTCGGTCACGTAGTCGCAGAAGAACCCGGCGTTCTTGATCGCGGGGTTGGCGAAGGAGCAGCCGCGCGGCACCGGCGCGTGCGGCGCCAGCCGCAGCGGGCTGGCCTTCGCCCGCTCCGCCTCGGCCTCGGAGATGTAGTTCTCACTGGCCATGTTGGAGATGACGAGGTCACGCCGGTCCCGGGCGGCCTGCGGATGGACGAACGGGTCGAGGTCGGTGGGAGCCTTCACCAGGCCGACCAGCAGGGCGGCCTGCGGCACCGTCAGCTTGGTGACGTCGACGCCGAAGAAGGTCTGGGCGGCGGTCTGGATGCCGTAGGAGTTCTCGCCGAAGGCGGCGATGTTGAGGTACTTCTCCAGGATCTCGGTCTTGGTGCTCTCACGCTCGATCTTCAGCGCGCACTGGGCGTCCAGGATCTTGCGGTCGATGTTCTGGTCGATCGCGGCGGCCCGTTCGGCGTCGGTGTTCGCCTGGTAGTACCGCACCTGCTTGACGTACTGCTCGGTCAGCGTCGAGGCGCCCTGGGTGTCGCCGTTGGACGTCTTGAGCGCGCCGCGGATCAGGCCGCGCAGGTCCACGCCGTGGTGCTGGTAGAAGCGGCGGTCCTCGGTGGAGATCAGTGCGTTGGTAACGGCTTTCGGGATCCGGGACAGCGGCACGACCTGCCGGTTCTGGTCGAACAGGGTGGCGATCACGGTCTTGCCGTCGTTGGCGTACATCGTGGTGCGCTGCTGCACCGGCTCCTCGGTCAGGTTGCACTGGGTGCCGAGGAACTTGTCCGCACCGGCCTTGGCGGCCAGCCCCACCCCACCGATGTAGGGCAGCAGCAGCCCTGCCGCGAGGACGCCGACGATGACCAGCAGGACGACCAGCTTGCCCAGCTTGGAGAGGACAGTCAGCCCTGATGCACGTGCCATGAGCGCTAAGACTACGCGAGCCGGAAATGAGGTCCGGTTTTTCGGCCTTGGCAGTGTTTAGGTTGGCCGGCACGTTGCCGATTGTCCTTGTGGAGCCGCAGTTGATCACTGGCTGTGGCCCCTCCATTACATCGTGACATTGCGCTTTTACCAGTACGCACTGGTAAAAGCTGCAATCTCATATCAGACTCTTGCCCAACGGATGGTGATCACCTACCGTCCGGGGTTGTAGTCGACATCATGTTCGTGTGAAGTATCCAGAAGCGGGGCTTGCATGACAGCATTACGGTTGACCGAGCGGCCCAGGGTCACCTTCGACCCTGAGTGGGCCTCGCGCGGGGCGTGCCGGGATGTCGATCCGGAAACCTTGTTCGTGGTCGGCGCGGCGCAGCACAAGGCCAAGACGATTTGTATGGGTTGCCCGGTCCGCGTGGACTGCCTGGCCGACGCCCTGGACAGCAGGGCCGAGTTCGGCGTGTGGGGCGGAATGACCGAGCGCGAGCGCCGCACCCTGTTGCGCCGGCGTCCGGACGTCGGATCGTGGCGGGCGTTCTTCCAGAGCGTGCAGCGCTCGGAGGAGTTGGTCCCGGCGGTTTCGATGCGATCCGGCAGCCGCTCCGGCAGCCGGGTGGCTCATCCGCAGCCCGCCGCTTCATCCGCCGCAGTTCGCTAGCTATCCGCAGCCTGCTGGCCTGTCCGCAGTCTGCCGGCTGGTCCGACACCTCTTCAGGTCGGCTAGTCCGTCGCCCCGGCCGGTCCAGCACCTCTTCAGGCCGGCTGGTCCGAGACCTTGCCGGCTAGTCCGACACCCCGGCCAGCGCATCGCCGATCGTCCGCAGGCCGACCAGGTCATGAACGTCAGTGGCCAGTGCCGGCACCTGCTGCTGAGCCACCTCCGGATGCGCTGCCCCGAATCTGGCCACCATGGACCGGTCGTGCCGGGCCGCCTCGGCATTCTCGGCGTGCACCAGCAGCGCGGCCGCCGTCAACCGCACCGCCTCGCTCTGCTCCGGGGACTCGGCCAGCCGCTCGGCGGCTTCGGCGGCCCGGGACGCGCTGAGATTCAGGCCGCTGAGCCGCATCCGGTTGAGCACCACGCCCGCCAACGGCATGCCTTCGGTCTGCAGCCGCTCGACGAAGAAGGACGCCTCGCGCAGCGCATCCGGTTCCGGCGAGGACACCACCACGAAAGCCGTGCCGGGTGCCTTGAGCAGCTGGTAGGTCTGCTCGGCCCGCTCCCGGAAGCCGCCGAACATCGTCTCCAGCGAGGCGATGAACGCCGAGACGTTGAGCAGCAGGTCGTTGCCCAGGATCTTGTTCAGCACCTTGGTGAACATCGAGAACGACGCCGACACCATCTTCAGGTACGCCTTGCCACCGGCCCGGGCCGGGGCGGTGAGCAGCCTGATCATCCGGCCGTCCAGGAACCGGCCCAACCGCTGCGGCGCGTCCAGGAAGTCCAGCGCCGAGCGGGACGGCGGGGTGTCGACCACGATCAGATCCCACTCACCACGCTCGACCAGCCGAGCCCGCAGCTGGGACAGCTTCTCCATCGCCATGTACTCCTGGGTGCCGGCGAACGAGGCCGACAGCGACTGGTAGAACGGGTTGGCGAAGATCTGCTCGGCCTTGGCCGGGGTGGTGTTGGCGCTGACCACCTCGTCGAAGGTGCTCTTCATGTCCAGCATCATGGCCAGCAACGCGCCGGAGCCGTCCGCGCCGACGCCCGCCACCAGCCGCGGGGTGTTGTCCAGTTCGGTCAGCCCCAGTGCCTGAGCAAGCCGGCGGGCCGGATCGATGGTCAGCACCACCACCCGGCGGCCCTGCTCGGCGGCGCGCAGCGCCAGCGCGGCGGCCGTGGTGGTCTTGCCCACCCCGCCGCTGCCACAGGTCACCAGCACCTTGAGTTCCGGGTCCTTGAGCAGGGTGTCGACGTCGAACACCGGTGCTGCCACCCGCCGGCTCACCACGACCAGGTCCGGACGTCGAGGGCGTCGGCCAGCTCGAACAGGCTGCCCAGGTCCAGCGGCGGTGGCAGCTCCGGCAGCCGGGTGACGGGCAGCTCGGCCTGCTCCAGCTCCGCCGCGGCCCGGTCCTGGACGTCCTGGCGCTGGCCGTAGGCGCTGACCTCGGCCGCCAGCGCGGGGGCCAGCGCGGGGTCCAGCCCGGCCACCGTCAGGCCCCGGGCCAGCAGCGCCGGCTCCGGCCGGCCGGCCGGCACCAGCTCCGGCCGGGTCCGGTTGACCAGCAGCCGGCCGAGCCGGTAACCGGCCGAGTGCAGCTCGCGCGCCGCGTCCAGGGTC
>DASZEI010000258.1:0-1968 GCA_035940975.1 Jatrophihabitans sp.
GTCACCCAGAACCAGCCGGGACACCCGGTGTCAGGCTCGGCGAGTGTCTCCCCGGCGAACGATTTCTCAGGCGTAGTCGGCCACCGGCGGGCACGCGCAGACCAGGTTGCGGTCGCCGTAGGCGCCGTCGATCCGGCGCACCGGCGCCCAGTACTTCGCCGCCGGGTCCACCCCGGCCGGATACACCGCCTGCTCCCGGCTGTACGGGTGGTTCCAGTCCTCGACCAGGCACCGGGCGGTGTGCGGGGCGTTGCGCAGCGGGTTGTCCTCGGCGGTCCAGGTGCCGGCCCGTAGCTGATCGATCTCGGCCCGGATCGCGATCATCGCGTCGATGAACCGGTCGATCTCACCGAGGTCCTCGCTCTCGGTGGGCTCGACCATCAGGGTGCCGGCCACCGGGAACGACATGGTCGGCGCGTGGAAGCCGTAGTCGATCAGCCGCTTGGCGACGTCGTCGACCGTCACGCCGGTTTCCTTGGTGATCTGGCGCAGGTCCAGGATGCACTCGTGCGCCACCAGGCCGCGGGCGCCGGTGTAGAGCACCGGGTAGTGCTCGCTCAGCCTGGTGGCGATGTAGTTGGCGGACAGGATCGCGGTGGCGGTGGCGGCGACCAGGCCGTCCGGACCCATCAGGCGCAGGTAGGCCCAGGTGATCGGCAGGATCGAGGCCGACCCCCACGGCGCCGCCGAGATCGCCCCCGGACCGGTAGCCGGCCCGGCCAGCGGCTGCAGCGGGTGGTTGGGCAGGAACGGCGCCAGGTGCTCGCGCACCGCAACCGGCCCGACGCCGGGGCCGCCGCCGCCGTGCGGGATGCAGAAGGTCTTGTGCAGGTTCAGGTGCGAGACGTCGGCGCCGAACTTGCCGGGCCGGGCCAGCCCCACCATCGCGTTCAGGTTCGCCCCGTCGACGTAGACCTGGCCACCGGCGGCGTGCACCAGCTCGCAGACCTCGCCGATGTGGTCCTCGAACACCCCGTGGGTGGACGGGTAGGTCACCATGATCGCCGCCAGCTTGTCGGCGTGCAGGTCGATCTTGGCCTTGAGGTCATCAAGATCCACCTCGCCCTCGGTGCCGCTGGTGGCCACCACCACCACCTTCATGCCGGCCAGCACCGCCGAGGCCGCGTTGGTGCCGTGCGCGCTGGCCGGGATCAGGCAGACGTTGCGGCCGGACTCGCCCCGGCTCTGGTGGTAGGAGTGGATCGCCAGCAGGCCCGCGAACTCACCCTGCGCGCCGGCGTTGGGCTGCAACGACACCGCGTCGTAGCCGGTGATCTCGGTCAGCCAGTCCTGCAGGTCGGCGATCAGCGCGGCATAGCCGTCGAACTGCCCCTGCGGCGCGAACGGATGGATGTCGGCGAAGCCCGGGTTGGTGACCGGCTCCATCTCGGTGGTGCCGTTGAGCTTCATGGTGCACGAGCCCAGCGGGATCATCCCCCGGTCCAGGGCGTAGTCGCGGTCGGCCAGCCGGCGCAGGTAGCGCAGCATGGCCGTTTCGGAGTGGTGGGAGTTGAACACCGGGTGGCTGAGGTAGTCCGACTCGCGGCGCAGCTGCGCGGGCAGCACCGCCGGCACGCCGTCGGGCAGCGCCCCGGTCACGCCGAAGGCGGCCAGCACCTGCCCGAGCACCGGGTCGGTGGTGGCCTCGTCGCAGGCGATGGCGAGGTGGTCGGCGTCGATCAGCCGCAGGTTGACCCCGCGCTGGTCGGCGGCGGCCAGCACCTCGGCAGCCCGGCCGGGCACCCGGACCGTCACCGTGTCGAAGAAGGTGTCGGTCAGCACCTCGACCCCGCCGGCCCGCAGCGCGGCGGCCAGCCGGGCGGCCCGGGCGTGCACGTTGGCCGCGATCGCCCGCAGCCCGGTCGGTCCGTGGTAGACGGCGTACATCGAAGCCATCACAGCCAACAAGACTTGCGCCGTGCAGATGTTGCTGGTCGCTTTTTCGCGCCGGATGTGCTGCTCGCGCGT
>DASZEI010000259.1:0-1669 GCA_035940975.1 Jatrophihabitans sp.
AAGTGCTACGTGGTCTCGGTGAGCCGCGGCATGCGCGGCCTGCAGATCACCCTCAGCCGGACGCACCCGAGCCTGGTCAAGAAGCTGTTCGCCCTGGAGGTCCCCGAGATCGCCGACGGCAGCGTCGAGATCATGGCGGTGGCACGAGAGTCCGGCCACCGGACCAAGATCGCGGTCCGCAGCCGGGTGGAGGGGCTCAACGCCAAGGGTGCCTGCATCGGGCCGATGGGACAGCGGGTGCGCAACGTGGTGGCCGAACTGCACGGCGAGAAGATCGACATCATCGACTACGACGAGAACCCGGCGACCTTCGTCGGCAACGCCCTGTCGCCGGCCTCCGCGCGCGACGTCCAGATCATCGACCCGGTAGCCAAGGCCGCCCGGGTGGTGGTGCCGGACTACCAGCTGTCACTGGCGATCGGTCGCGAGGGCCAGAACGCCCGGCTCGCCGCCCGGCTGACCGGCTGGCGGATCGACATCCATTCCGACGCGGAGCAGCCGGAACGGGCAACCGAGGAGTGGGATGCCGAGCCGGCCGTCGACATCCGGCCGGTGGTGCGCGAGACGAACCGGCAGGTGGCCGAATCCGGCGCCGGTGGGGAGTAGAGTTGTCGCTGGCCGTCAGCTCGACGGTGGCCAGCCCGATGACGCGCGCCTCGTGCGTACCTGCATCGGCTGCCGCCAGCGAGCACCGGCCACCGATCTGCTTCGCGTCGTAGCGGGGCCAGCAGCGTCCACCGAGGCCGGCGATCTTCTGAGCCCGCCGGACTCCTCGGTTTACGTGTTGCCGGACCCGCGACGCCGTGCCTCCGGACGGGGAGCCTGGCTCCACCCGGTTCCCGGATGCATGGAACTCGCCGAGCGTCGTCGGGCGTTCGGACGGGCGTTGCGCAGTACCGCCCGGCTGGACGCCTCGCCGGTTCGGAAGTATGTCGAGTCGATCATCGGGTCATAGACCGGTGGACCGAGTCGGAATTGCCCTCGCCAGCTCCCGCTGACGAGTACGCAGCGATTGTGAGAAGAAGACCAATGAGCACCCGATGAAGCGCCAACCATGATTGCGTTTCCCACCTAAATCGGGACCGCGCGGGCTCCTCCGCCGGTCCTGCGACGAAGGAGTCCAGTGGCAGGCAAGGCCCGCGTACACGAACTCGCCAAAGAGCTCGGCGTACCCAGCAAGGAAGTTTTAGCAAAGCTCAACGAACTCGGTGAGTTCGTCAAGAGCGCATCGTCCACGGTAGAGCCTCCGGTAGCCCGGAAGCTGCGTGAGGCATTCCCGACCACGGCTGGGACCCCGGTCAAGAAGGCCGCGCCCAAGCCGGTACCCCGGCCGGCGACCGAACCCGGTCCGGCTCCGGTGGTCACCACCGCCCCGGCCCAGGTCAGCAGCCCGGTGGCGGCGCCGACCCCGGTCACCGCAACCGCGGCGCCGACCGCGCCCGTCCAGGAACCCGGCCTCGGCCGGCCCGCGACGCCGACGCCGACTCCCCGGCCCGGTGCGCCGCGACCCGGTGCCCAGCGGGTGGCCAACAACCCGTTCGGCGTGGGTGGCGGCCAGGCCGCCCCCCGCCCGGCAGCTCCCCGTCCCGGCGGCTCGCCGTCCGGGCAGTCCCAGATGCCGCCCCGCCCGGCAGGCCCGCGTCCCGGCGGTTCGGCCGGCGCCGGTGGC
>DASZEI010000260.1:0-8934 GCA_035940975.1 Jatrophihabitans sp.
CTCGACGAGGACGAGGCGTTCGCCGGCGTCAACACCTCCACCGAGGCGCTGGCCCAGGTGGTCGCCGATCGGCTGGCCGGCCGGATCGAGGCCGGCGCCTTCGGTGAGAACGCCCGCGAACTGGCCGGCCTCACCGTCACGCTGCACGAGTCGCACGTCGCCTGGGCCAGCTACGAGCGGGCGCTGTGACGCCGGTGCACATCGTGGTGCCGGACGGCATCGACGACCCGGCCGAACCGAGCGGCGGCAACAGCTATGACCGGCGGGTCCGCGACGGGCTGGCCGCGCTCGGCTGGCCGGTGCGGATGCACCAGCTGCCCGGCGCCTGGCCTTCTCCGGACCAGGTCGCGCGGGCCCGGCTGGCCGGCCTGCTCACCGGGCTTGCCGACGGCGCGGTGGTGCTGCTGGACGGCCTGGTCGCCTCGGCCGTCCCGGAGGTGCTGCTGCCCGAGGCGGGCCGGCTGCGGCTGGTGGTGCTGCTGCACATGCCGCTGGACGTCCCTTCCGAGCGCGCGGTGCTGCTGGGCGCGGCCGCGGTCATCAGCACCAGCGGCTGGACCCGCCGCCTGCTGCTGGAGCGCTGCCGGCTGGACCCGGCAGCCGTGCAGGTCGCCGAGCCGGGGGTGGACGCCGCCGACCTCGCGCCCGGCACGGCGACCGGTGGCGAGCTGCTCTGCGTCGGGGCGGTGACCCCGGTCAAGGGGCACGACGTGCTGCTCGCCGCGCTGGCCATGATCGGCGACCTGCCGGTGCGCTGTCTCTGCATCGGCAGCCTGACCCGTGATCCGGACTACGTCGGCCGCCTTCGCCGCCGGATCCGTGACGGCGGCCTGGCCGACCGGATGTGCCTGGCCGGTCCGCGCACCGGCCGGGAGCTGGACGCCGCCTACGCGACCGCGGACGCCCTGGTGCTGGCCTCGCGCGCCGAGTCCTACGGCATGGTGGTCACCGAGGCGCTGGCCCGCGGGCTGCCGGTGATCGCAACGGACGTCGGCGGGGTCACCGAGGCGCTCGGTACCGGGGCGGACGGTGCCCGGCCCGGCCTGCTGGTGCCGCCCGACCAGCCGCCGGCTCTCGCTGCCGCGCTGCGGAGCTGGATGGGTGACGCGGAGCTGCGGAGCAGGCTGCGCCGGACGGCCCGCCAGCGCCGCGCCACCTTGGCCGGCTGGCCGGACACCGTCGACCGGATCGCCCGGGTGCTGGCCGGGGTGGCGGCATGACGGTGCCGGCCCCTGCGTGGCCAGGCATCCCGGTGAACCGGCCCCGGCCCGGTTCCGTATGCCAGAGGAGACAACGCCGCGGCCACCTGTCGCGGCCGCGCGGCACCCTCGACGATGGGCACCGGATGAGTCGTACGTGGTGGGCCTGGGCACGCCTGCTGGGCGGCGCCGCGATCCTGGCCGTCCTGGTCCGGGGCCTGGGCACCGGACCGTTCCTGCACGGCGTCCGGACCGTCGACGGCTGGTCGTTGGCGGCCGCGGCCGGCATTGCCGCCGTCACCACGCTCTGCTGCGCCTGGCGATGGAGCCTGGTCGCGCGCGGACTGGGCGTCGCTATGCCGCTGCGCCCGGCGGTCGCGGCGTACTACCGCTCGCAGTTCCTGAACACCACGCTGCCCGGCGGGGTGCTGGGCGACCTGCATCGCGGGGTGCTGCACGGCCGCAACGCCGGCAACGTCGGGCGCGGGCTGCGGGCCGTCGGATGGGAACGCGCAGCCGGTCAGGTGGTGCAGGCCGCGCTGGCGGCGGTGCTGCTGTTGAGCCTGCCCTCGCCGGTGCCGGTGATCATCCTGGCGCCGGTCGCCGGCGTGCTGGCCGCGCTCGCGCTGGCCACCGTGCTGCTGGCGCGGCTGCGCCCGCACGGCGGGCCGTCCCGGTGGCAGCGAACGCTGCGCGCGGCCGGCTCGGACCTGCGCGACGGCGTGCTGGCCCGCTCCGCATGGCCCGGCATCGTTGCGGCGTCGGTGGTGGTGGTGGCCGGCCACGCCGCGACGTTCCTGATCGCGGCGCGGGCCGTCGGGGTGACCGCGCCGCCGGCCCGGCTGCTGCCGCTGGCGCTGATCGTCCTGCTGGCGATGGCCGTTCCCGCCAACATCGGCGGCTGGGGCCCGCGCGAGGGGGTGGCCGCCTGGGCGTTCGGAGCGGCCGGCCTCGGTGCCGCTCAGGGCCTCGCAACCGCCGTGGCCTACGGTGTGCTCGTGCTGGTCGCGAACCTGCCCGGCGCGCTCGTGCTGATCACGGCGTGGACCGGCCACGGACCCGAACGCGACGGCGTCGCTCCGCCCGCCGTCGCCCGTCGGGAGGCCGCCGTCCGTCGGCAGGCCGCTGTCCGTCGGCATAATCTCGCTTGCCCGAAACCTCTCGCCCACCGGAAAGCCCCCGCCCCTCGGAAGGCCCCCGCACACCGGGAAGGAGCCGCGCATGGCTGAGCGTCCCTACACCCTGTTGAGCTGCGGCATCTCGATAGACGGCTACCTCGACAGCGCGACCCGCACCCGGCTGGCGCTGTCCAACGACGCCGACTTCGACCGGGTGGACGGCGTCCGGGCGACCTGCGACGCGATCCTGGTAGGTGCTGCCACCGTCCGCAACGACAACCCGCGGCTGCTGGTGCGCTCGCCCGAGCGGGTGGCCGAGCGGGTCGCTCGCGGCCAGTGCCCGTCGCCGATGAAGGTGACCGTCACCGAACTTGCCAAGTTGGACGCCTGCGCGCACTTCTTCACCTGCGGCGAGGCGGAGAAGCTGGTCTACTGCGCCAGCTCGACGGTGGCCGAAGCCCGCGACCGGCTCGAGGCGGTGGCCACCGTGGTCGACGGCGGCCAGCCGGTGGACCTGCGGTGGGTGAGTGAGGACCTGTACGCCCGGGGCGTGCGGCGGCTGATGGTCGAGGGCGGCGGCACGGTGCTCACCCAGTTCCTGACCGCCGACCTGGCCGACGAGCTGCAGCTGGTCATCGCCCCGTTCTTCGTCGGCGAGCCGGAGGCGCGGCGGCTGGTCGACGCCGGGCGGTTCCCGTGGAACCCTGACCGGCGCGCGACGCTGGCCGAGGTGCGCCAGATCGAGGACGTGGTGCTGCTGCGCTATGCGCTCTCGCCACGATTCGACATGCGGTTACCCGGGTCGGACTGATTCGGATCGGACTGAGGAGGAGAGCCGGAATGCCAGCACGCCCACCCGCGGCGACCATCCGCACCCAGCTGACGCTGCCGTTGCGGTTCGCCGACGGCTACGCCACTACGGCGCGGGTGTTCAGCTTCGACGGGCTGGTCGACGGCCGGGAGCATCTGGCCTTGGGGCTCGGTGACCGCGCCGCCGCGCCGGCCCCCACCGGAGGAAGCGGCTCAGCGCCGAACGGCTCAGCACCGAACGGATCCGCGTCGAACGGATCAGCGCCGCACGGTTCAGGATCGAAGAGTTCAGCGCCGAACGGATCAGGACCGAACGGTTCAGCACTGAATGGTTCGGCGCGGACTGCGGAACCGCCACTGGTCCGACCGCACAGCGAGTGCCTCACCGGCGACGTCCTGGGCAGCCAGCGCTGCGACTGCGGCCCGCAGCTGCGCGAGGCCGTCGAACGCATCGCCGAGCACGGGGGATACCTGCTCTACCTGCGCCAGGAAGGCCGCGGCATCGGCCTGTACGCCAAGCTCGACGCCTACGCTCTGCAGGACGCCGGCCTGGACACCTATCAGGCCAACCTCGCGCTCGGCTACGCCGAGGACGAGCGCGACTACACCGTCGCGGCGCAGATGCTGCAGGCGCTGGGACTGGACCGAATAGCGCTGCTCAGCAACAACCCCGACAAGGCCGCTCAGCTCAGCCGGCTCGGCGTGACGGTGACCGAGCAGGTGCCCACCGGTGAGCACCTGTCCGCGGCGAACGCGGGATACCTGGCGGCCAAGGCCCGGCACGCCGGGCACACCCTCAGCGCGCCGCAGGCGCAGTGTCTGATCGGCTGAGCGACGGCTCGCTCGCCGTCAATACAGCTACCGCAGTTAGGGCAGCAGGTCTGCGAACGCGGCCCGGACGATCAGCCGCGTCTGAGCGCTGGACCGCAGGGCGTCGGTGCTGTCCACGAACTGGTCGATGGTGCCCAGCAACGGCAGCTGCCTGAGCGTGCCGTCGGGGATGCTGCCTTGCAACGCCCCGGCGAAGCGCTCGGCGTGCAGGACCAGGAACGGCCGATCGTGATACGGCCGTACGGACGGATCGACCGGCTCGGTCAGGCCCAGCTCGTTCTGCGCTCGCCCGACGAGCTCGTAGGCAGCGCAGAGGCCGATCTCCCTTTGTTTCCAAGACGTGGCGGCGAGCACGTCCTGCAGCCGCGGTGCCAGCACCGCGGAGATCCGCAGCATGCCGAACGCCGAGCCGAGCCACTTGGCGTACGGGGCCCAGCGACGCTCGAGCAGGAAACTCAACCGGATGATGTCGCGCACCAGCCGGGCGGCGACCACGGCCGAGCCCAGTTCGTCGCCGACCTCGCCGGCCCGCCCGACGAACGCCTCCTCCTGCGAGAGGCGCTGCCACTGGCAGGCCAGGGCGTAACGCCACAGGTCATCGGGATACCACTGGATGCGGCGGCGCGCTTCGGCCAGCTCGCCCAGGCCGTCGTGGAACAGCTCGCCGCCGGCGTTCTCGGCCAGGCGCTGGGTCGGCGCGGCCAGCCAGTCCAGCGTCGTCACTCCGGCGAGCGGATCGAATCCGAGTTCGTAGCCGAACCACTGGGCAATGCTGGTGACCGTGATCCGGTGGTTGACCGGTCCGTCGGTCTCGGCCATGTGCCCGACCGGGTCACCGTCCAGGGCGTGGAAATGCGTCGGGTAACCGGCGAACGATTTCGGCAGTCGCTCCGACAGCACCCGCCAGAGCGACTCGCCGCTGGTGCGCAGGTCCTCGTCGCGAAGGAAGAGCTGCAGCCGCGGGCCCCACTCGTGATCGGTCGAGCGCTCGGTATCGAAGCCGAGCACCTCCGAGCCGGACCCCATGCGGGCCGCGCTGAACGGGATGGCGCCGAAGTCGCTCCGCAGGATCGGCAGCACGGCTTCGAGGTAGAAGCGCCTGGACAGTTCCAGTCCGGGGAGGAACTGTGCTGACATGGTCCTACTGTGCCACCCGAGGCCGGGGCCGGCCGCGATGCGAGGATGTGGTGAGCGAGAGCAGGAGTCGCCATGACCTACCTCAAGGACCCGCGGGTGGACGCCTACATCGACGGCCTGGCCGACTGGCAGGCCTCGATCTGCCGCGAGGTGCGCGACCTGGTGCACGCCACCGACCCGGAGGTCACCGAGACGATCAAGCGGCGGGACCGGCCGTACTTCGTCCTGCAGGGCAACATCTGCGCGTTGCTCGCGGCCAAGGACCACGTCAACGTCTTCCTCTACGACGGCGCCATCGTGCCGGACCCGGAACACATCATCACCGCCGGCCATGACAACAAGACCGCCCGAACCGTCGCGGTCCGGCCGGGCGAGCAGCTCAACTCCAGGGCGCTGGGCGCGATGTTCGCCCAGATCATCGCCAACAACCGGGCCGGCGGCTGGCGGGTTCTGAAGCAGGCCGGTACGTCCGGGTAGGACCTGCCTCTGGGGTTCCAGGGCGTTGAAGGATCATGGTCGTCGTGCGCCCTGACCTGTTTCGCGACCAGCCGGTGCTGACCGGCGAGCTGGTCCGGCTCGAACTGCTGACCGAGGCCGTGCTGGAGGACTACCTCACAGGCCTGGCCGATCCGGAACTAGGCCGGCTCACCGGCACCCATGCATCCTTCGACCGGGCGCAGACAGTGCAGTGGCTGGCCAGCCGGGCCGAGCAGCACGACCGGGCCGACTGGGCGGTGCTTCGCCGGTCCGACAGCGCCTTTCTCGGTGAGGCGGTGCTCAATGACCTCGACGCCGACAACGCCTCGGTGAACTACCGGATCTGGCTGGCCGGCGCGGACGTGTACGGCAAGGGCTACGGCACCGAGGCCACCAGGCTGGTCCTGGACTACGCCCTCGACACCCTCGGCCTGCACCGGGTGAGCCTGGGCGTGCTGGACTTCAATCCGCGGGCCCGCCGGGTGTATGAGAAGTGCGGTTTCCAGCTGGAGGGCCGGCTGCGTGAGGCGCTGCGCTGGAAGGGTCGCTGGCACGACGAGCTGGTCATGTCGGTGCTGAGTACCGACCCGCGGCCGCCGTCGCAACCACCAAGTTCGACCTCGACAGCTCGATCTTGACAGCCCGTGCCGGAACCGAAGATGCTGGGCTGGACAGAGCCAACCGTCATTCGCGCAATGCTCAGAGCGCGGTGAGACGGGGGCGCTCCGGGCTTTGCGAACCCAGCATGTGAGGGGTGTTCGCCATGGCTACCGGTGAAACCGGATTCGACGACGTTACCTTCGACCTGATCTCCGTGCAGTACCACTCCCTCAAGGCCGGCCACGATTACGGCCAGTACGTCCGCGACGCATCCAACGCCGGCCGCGAGGACATCGCGGACTTCTTCCGGGAGGTCATGCGGCAGGACTCCGAGCGTGGCAAGCGCTGCCACGAGTTCCTCAAGGAGCTCAGCGGGAGCGACGAGTCCGGGCCGGCGGTGACCTGAGCCGAAGCCCCGGGCGCCACCCCCGGCAGGTCGGGCCGAGAAGTCCCCACCTTCGGAAGCTGAATCAGGCATAGTCACCCCCCAACGAAGGGGTGACTATGCCGATCGTCGAAATCCGGGACGCGCACAAGACCTACCGGCGCTGGCGCAAGCCCGCCGAACATGCCGTCCGCGGCCTGAACCTCGATGTCGAGGCCGGCGGGGTGTTCGGCTTCCTCGGACCCAACGGCTCGGGCAAGACCACCACGATCCGGTTGCTGCTCGGCCTGGTCCGGGCCGACTCGGGCAGCATGCGGGTGCTCGGCCAGCCGGTGCCGGCCCAGCTGCCCCGGGTGATCGGCCGGATCGGCTCGCTGGTCGAGACCCCGCTGTTCTTCCCCAACTTCACCGGCCGGCGCAACCTCAGCCTGCTCGCCGACGCCAGCGCCATCGCGCCCAGGCGGGTCGACGAGCTGCTGGACTTCGTCGGGCTGACCTCGCGGGCCGGCGACCGGGTCAAGGGCTACTCGCTCGGCATGAAGCAGCGCCTGGGCATCGCCGCCGCGCTGCTGAAGAACCCGGAACTGCTGATCCTGGACGAGCCCGGCAACGGCCTGGACGCCGCCGGCATCCGGGAGGTCCGCGAGCTGATCGTCCGGCTCGGCGCCAGCGGTGTCACGGTGCTGCTGTCCTCCCACCAGCTCAGCGAGGTGCAGCAGGTCTGTGACCGGGTGGCGATCCTGTCCCGCGGCCGGGTGATCAGCTCCGGCTCGGTCGCCGAGCTGCTGGCCTCCGGCACCACCGGTGACGTCCGGATCCGGTTGGCGGATCCGGCGGGCGGGCGCGCCGTCCTGGAGCGGGCCGGTTTCACCGTCGCCGCGCTGGACGGCGCCTGGCGGGTCAGCGGGGTCGAGGACCCGGCCGCGGTGACGAAGGTGCTCAGCGACGCCGGGCACTACCTCAGTGAGCTGAGCCCGATCTCGGCCAACCTGGAGAGCGTGTTCCTGGACCTGACGGCCGAGGACGAGCAGCCGGTGCAGCAGCAACCCGGGCAGCAGCAACCCGGGCAGCAGCAACTGGTGCAGCAGCAACCGGTGCAGCAGCAGATGGCGGGCGGGCGGTCGCGATGAGTACCCAGGCCACCACGTCACCGGTGTCAGCCGACGGTCCGCGCACGTCCGCCCCGGCCTTCGGGCGGCTGCTGCGTGCCGAATTCCGCAGGCTGGCCGCGCGCCGGTTCACCCGGGTCGTGATCGGCCTGGGCCTGGTCGGCTACCTGCTCACGATCGGGCTGATCTGGCACTTCCACAACCGGGTGACCGCAGCCGACATCGCCCAGGCCAGCGCGCAACGCGACCAGCTGATCGCCCAGTTCGCCGCCGAGATCGAGGAGTGCCGGCGGCACGCGACCGGTGACCAGGGCTTGCAGGACTGCGGCCAACCGCCCACGGCCGAGCAGTTCCCGTACGACCAGTTCCTGCGCAACCACCCGCTGCAGCCGAGCCAGGTGGACGACTACGCCCTCGCGGTGGGGGCGGCGACCGCGATACTGGCCTTCCTGCTGGCGGCCACCTTCATCGGCGCGGAGTGGTCGAGCAAGAACCTCATCGCCTGGCTGTTCTGGGAACCCAGGCGGCTGCGGGTGATGGCCGCCAAGCTGCTGGTCCTGATCGGGTCGGTGCTGGTGCTGGCGGTGCTCGCCCAGGTCCTCTGGTACTTCAGCGCCAAGGTGCTGCTGCACTACCGGGGCCTGCCGGTGTCCACGATGGGGCCGCTGGCCGCGCACTTCTGGTCGCACGTCGTGAACGCCCAGGCCAGGGCGGCGCTGCTGGTGATCATCACCGCCCTGGTCGGCTTCAGCCTGGCCAGCCTGATGCGCAACTCGGCGGCGGCGCTGGGGGTGGCGTTCGTCTACTTCGCCGTCGTGGAGAACGTGATCCGGGCGCTGAACCCGGAATGGCAGCCTTACCTCTTCACCACCAACGTCGCCGCTTGGATCGCCAACAACGGCATCACCGTGTTCGGCAAGTCGGTGTACAACCAGGAGCAGGGCTACGTGATGCCACGCGAGATCCACATCTCCAACGTCCACGGTGGCGTGATGTTGCTGGTGTTCGCGGGCGTCGCGACGGTGGCAGCGGTGACGACGTTCGCCCGCCGCGACCTCAGCTGAGCCCGGATGCCGGAGGACGCCTGGGCTCCGCTTGCCGACGCTTTCGTCGAGGGCGCCTACGCCAGCGTGAAGGGGCGGGTACGCACCTACGTCCTGCACCAGCAGTTGCTGGCGCACCTTCCACCGCCGCCGGCCACGGTCCTCACCTGGTCGGGCACCGGCAGTAGTACAGCGCGCCACGACGGCCGGCTCGGCTGAGTCAAA
>DASZEI010000261.1:0-4311 GCA_035940975.1 Jatrophihabitans sp.
CCATGGCAAGACGACGCTGACCGCAGCCATCACCAAGGTGCTGCACGACAAGTACCCGACCCTGAACCAGGCGTCGGCATTCGACCAGATCGACAAGGCGCCCGAAGAGCGCCAGCGCGGTATCACCATCTCGATCGCGCACGTCGAGTACCAGACCGAGAAGCGGCACTACGCCCACGTCGACTGCCCCGGTCACGCCGACTACATCAAGAACATGATCACCGGCGCGGCCCAGATGGACGGGGCCATCCTGGTGGTGGCGGCGACCGACGGTCCGATGCCCCAGACCAAGGAGCACGTGCTGCTCGCCCGCCAGGTCGGCGTGCCCTACATCGTGGTGGCCCTGAACAAGGCCGACATGGTCGACGACGAGGAGATCCTCGAGCTCGTCGAGCTCGAGGTCCGCGAGCTGCTCAACCAGTACGAGTTCCCCGGTGACGATGCTCCGATCGTCCGGGTCTCGGCGCTGAAGGCTCTGGAAGGCGACGCCGAGTGGGGCGAGAAGCTGCTCGGGCTGATGGACGCGGTCGACGAGGCCATCCCGCAGCCGATCCGCGAGACCGAGAAGCCGTTCCTGATGCCGGTCGAGGACGTGTTCACGATCACCGGTCGTGGCACCGTGGTCACCGGCCGGATCGAGCGTGGTGTCCTCAAGGTCAACGAGACCGTCGACATCATCGGCATCAAGGAAGGCAAGACCACCACCACAGTCACCGGCATCGAGATGTTCCGCAAGCTGCTGGACGAGGGCCAGGCCGGTGAGAACGTCGGCCTGCTGCTTCGTGGCATCAAGCGCGAGGACGTCGAGCGGGGCCAGGTCATCATCAAGCCCGGCACCACCACGCCGCACACCGACTTCGAGGCCAACGTCTACATCCTCTCGAAGGACGAGGGCGGCCGGCACACGCCGTTCTTCAACAACTACCGGCCGCAGTTCTACTTCCGCACCACGGACGTGACCGGTGTGGTGACCCTGCCCGAGGGCACCGAGATGGTCATGCCCGGTGACACCACCGAGATGACGGTCGCGCTGATCCAGCCGATCGCCATGGAGGAGGGCCTGCGGTTCGCGATCCGTGAAGGTGGCCGTACCGTAGGCGCCGGTCGGGTCACCAAGATCATCAAGTAACACCAGTTCGCCAAGTACGGCGGCCGGGCAACCGGCTCGACGCCCGGCCGCCGCCACGAAGTCGCACCGCTTCGATCCGTGACCGCGGATCGCGAGCTCGAACCTGAAGCACCAGATCGACCGCACCAGATCGACTTGGTACGAGCGCTGGCGCCAAGCACCATTCACCACAGTGAGGACGAGAAAGCCACCATGGCTGGACAGAAGATCCGCATCCGGCTCAAGGCCTATGACCACGAGGCCATTGATGCCAGCGCGCGAAAGATCGTCGAAACCGTGACGCGTACCGGCGCTCGCGTTGTCGGGCCGGTGCCGCTGCCGACCGAGAAGAACGTGTACTGCGTCATCCGCTCGCCGCACAAGTACAAGGACAGCCGCGAGCACTTCGAGATGCGGACCCACAAGCGGCTCATCGACATTCTCGACCCGACGCCCAAGACGGTCGACGCGCTGATGCGCATCGACCTGCCGGCCAGCGTCGACGTCAACATCCAGTAGCAGCGGTTAGCGAGAATTCATCATGACTAGTCAGAGCAGAGTGATCCGCGGCATTCTGGGCGAGAAGCTCGGCATGACCCAGGTCTTCGACGCCAACAACCGGATCGTTCCGGTGACGGTGGTCAAGGCCGGGCCGTGCGTGGTGACCCAGATCCGGACCCAGGAGAAGGACGGCTACACCGCCGTCCAGCTCGCCTACGGCCAGATCGATCCGCGCAAGGTGACCAAGCCGCTGTCCGGTCACTTCCAGGCAGCCGGCGTCACGCCACGGCGCCACGTGATCGAGCTGCGCACGTCCTCGACCGAGGGCTACGAGGTCGGCCAGGAGTTCGGTGCCGATGTCTTCACCGACGGCGCGTCGGTGGACGTCACCGGCACCACCAAGGGCAAGGGCACTGCCGGTGTCATGAAGCGGCACGGCTTCCACGGCGTCTCCTCCTCGCACGGCTCGCACCGCAACCACCGCAAGCCCGGTTCGATCGGCGGCTGCTCGACGCCCGGCCGGGTGTTCAAGGGCATGCGGATGTCCGGCCGGATGGGTGTCGACAAGCAGACCACCCAGGGCCTGCGGGTCGTCCGGGTCGACGCCGAGCGCGGCCTGCTGCTCATCGAGGGCGCGGTGCCCGGCCCCAAGGGTGGCCTGGTGCTGGTCCGTACCGCAGTGAAGGGAGCCTGATCCGATGACTCTCACCGTTGACGTCGTGAGCCCGGCCGGCACCGAGTCCGACCGCAGCTCGGTCGAGTTGCCCGCCGAGATCTTCGACGTGCCGACCAACATCGCCCTGATCCACCAGGTCGTGGTGGCCCAACTGGCCGCCGCGCGGCAGGGCACCGCCTCGACCAAGACCCGCGGCGAGGTTCGCGGTGGTGGCGCCAAGCCGTACCGGCAGAAGGGCACCGGCCGGGCTCGGCAGGGCTCGACCCGGGCGCCGCAGTTCACCGGCGGTGGCGTGGTGCACGGCCCCCAGCCGCGTAGCTACCTCCAGCGCACTCCCAAGAAGATGAAGGCCGCCGCCCTGCGTGGCGCGCTCTCCGACCGGGCCCGGCACGGCCGGGTGCACGTCGCCTCGGCCCTGGTCGCCGGTGACAGCCCGTCCACCAAGGCGACGCTGGCCTCGCTGGCCTCGATCAGCACCGCCAAGAACATCCTGGTGGTGGCCCGGCGTTCGGACGAGCTCAGCTGGAAGAGCCTGCGCAACCTGACCGGCGTCCACCTGCTCGAGCCGGGTCAGCTCAACACCTACGACGTGCTGATCTCCGACGACGTGATCTTCACCCTGGACGCGCTCGAGGCCTTCCTGGCCGGACCCGCCAGCGGAAAGTCGGCCAAGGGCGCGGCGAGTTCGGCCGAGGTCCCGGCCGACGAGGCAGAGCCGGTCGCCACCGAAGAGGATGAGAACTGATGTTTGACGATCACCGCGACGTGCTGCTCGCCCCGGTCATCTCCGAGAAGAGCTACGGCCTGCTGGATCAGAACAAGTACACCTTCGACGTCCACCCGGACGCCAACAAGACGCAGATCAAGATCGCTGTCGAGAAGGTTTTCAACGTCAAGGTGACGGATGTGAACACTCTCAATCGTCAGGGCAAGCGCAAGCGGACCCGATTCGGATACGGCACGCGCAAGAGCATCAAGCGCGCTGTCGTCACCCTGCGCGAGGGTGACCGCATCGAGGTCTTCGGCGGACCTGCGGCCTAGCGGGACACGGGACAGGAACGGACTTCAGATATGGGTATCCGCAAGTACAAGCCGACGACTCCCGGTCGCCGCGGTTCGAGTGTCGCCGACTTCGTCGAGGTCACCCGCACCACGCCGGAGAAGTCGCTGGTGCGGCCGCTGCACAACCGTGGTGGCCGTAACAACTCCGGCCAGATCACCACCCGCCACCAGGGTGGTGGGCACAAGCGCGCCTACCGGCTGATCGACTTCCGCCGCAACGACAAGGACGGGGTGCCGGCCAAGGTCGCGCACATCGAGTACGACCCGAACCGGACGGCGCGGATCGCGCTGCTGCACTACGCCGACGGCGAGAAGCGCTACATCCTCGCGCCGCGGACGCTGAAGCAGGGCGACGAGGTCGAGAACGGTCCGGGCGCCGACATCAAGGCGGGCAACGCGCTGCCGCTGCGCAACATCCCGGTCGGTACCACGGTGCACGCGATCGAGCTGCGTCCCGGCGGCGGCGCCAAGATCGCCCGCTCGGCCGGCGCCAGCGTGCAGCTGGTGGCCAAGGACGGCCCGTACGCGCAGCTGCGGATGCCCTCCGGTGAGATCCGCAACGTCGACGTGCGCTGCCGCGCGACCGTCGGCGAGGTCGGCAACGCCGAGCAGTCCAACATCAACTGGGGCAAGGCCGGCCGGATGCGGTGGAAGGGCAAGCGCCCGACCGTCCGGGGTGTGGCGATGAACCCGGTGGACCACCCGCACGGCGGTGGTGAGGGCAAGACCTCCGGTGGCCGGCACCCGGTCAACCCGGCGGGCAAGCCCGATGGCCGTACCCGTACCCGCAAGGCGAGCGACTCCTTGATCGTCCGCCGCCGACGGACCAACAAGAAGCGTTAAGGGAGTTTCTGAGTGAGCATCGCAGGCGCGCAGCGCCGAGGAGCGGAGCGAGTGGCCGATGAGCGCTCGCGCGAAGAGGGGATGTACTAGCAGATGCCTCGCAGCCTGAAGAAGGGGCCCT
>DASZEI010000262.1:0-1962 GCA_035940975.1 Jatrophihabitans sp.
GTAACCCGGGTGCGCGGTCGGCGAGGACGTCGATGCCTTCGTGCAGGTAGCGGTAGGCCGTCGAGGACCCGATCCGGTTGTCGGCGGCCAGCTGCGCCAGCCGGGTGCCGTCGAGGAACCAGCGCAGCACCAGCACCGCCTGCCGGTAGCAGCCCAGCGCCCGGCGGCGACCTCGGGTTGCCCGGCGGCGGCGTTCGGCGGCCAGCAGGCCCGACACGAACTGCACGGTCTCCTCGGCGACGGGAGCACGGCGGTGTAGGTGACACGATCAGACATAGCAGGACCTCGGGTGGGGAAGACGATCTGTGAGAAGACGTCCCTCCTACCGAGGTCCTGCGCTCCTTGCGGTCATCTGCCCTCTCTTGGCGTGTCCCGCATGCCTGGTCTGCCAGCCGCCGGCTACTGGGAAAGGCTCAGTGCTTGCTCGCCGGATTCAGGGGGCGTCCAGACCGACGATGACGCCGAAGGGGTCTTTTAGCTGGCAGATGCGCCGACCCTGCGCGATTTGGAGGGGGCCGCGATGGTGCACGGCGCCGGCGGTGAGGAGAGCCGCGCGGGTGGCGTCGAGGTCCGGCACGGCCCAGTACACGACCGGGTTGCCGTTGAGTGGGTTGAGCCTGTCATCGACGGGATGGAAACCCAGCTCGGTTCCGCCGGGGAGGTCCAGCCAGGCGAATTCGCCGGCCTGCTGGACCGGCACCTGTGTCAGCGACGACCACCACGCGGCTGCTTCCAGCGGCGCGGTTACGAACGCCATCACAGCGCGGACGCTCAACAGCTGCATGGGTACAGTCTGCGGCCGAGCACGGCCATGTCCGACCTGCGCGGACACCTCAGCGGTCAGCCCTCCACCCTCGGGGTACCGCACAGGGGGTCGGCAAAGTCGCGTTACAGAGCCTGAACGGTCAGGGTCTGGCTATGGGGGTTGTGGCTCGAGGGCCAGGCCGGTCTGAGCGCGGAAGCCGTCGATGAGTTTGGGCCGGTACTGGATGCGCTTGAGCAGCCTCTTGGCGGTTGCGGCGAGCTCGTCGAGGGTGCCGGCGAGCAGGTTGCCCAGGTCGCGTTTGACGTGCGCCCACACGCCTTCGGTGGCGTTGAGCTCGCAAGCGTAGGCCGGCAGTTGGACCACGGTCAGCCAGTCGGAGTGCGCCTCGCAGAACTGGCGCATGGCGGCGCTGACGTGGGTGTTCAAGTTGTCCCAGATCAGGATGATCGGGGCGGTGAGCTGAAGGTGCGCGGCGGCGATCAGCGCGGCGTAGGCCTCTTCGGAGAAGCTGCGCCGCTCACCGGTCCGGCGGCGGTGCACCAAGACCCGGTAGAACAGCCGGCTCCGGGAGCCGGGCCGGTAACACACCAGCGCGGCCATCGACACCCGCCCGCCCCGGCCGGACACCGCGACCTGCGGGGTGTGCCCGCGACAGGCCCAGGTGCGCGCCTTCGGCGGCCGCAGGGTCGCCCCGGCCTCGTCCTCGAAGACGATCCACGCCCCGCTCGACGCCGCTAGCCTCGTACCTTCGCCCAGGTCAGGGTGCGCCACTGGGCGATCGCGTCCTCGTCGCGCTCGGCCGCGCGGTGTCGGGGCACCTGCGGCGACCAGCCCATCCGGTGCAGCAGGTACGCGGTGCCGCGCGGGGTGTACCGCAGGTGGAACAGCCGGCCGATCACCGTCGCGACCCGGGCCAGGGTCCACCGCTGATCGGCCCAGCCGTGCTCGGCCGGCCCGCGCTCCAGCTCGGTGCGCAGCCGTTGAAGCTGGGCGTCGGACAGCCGGCAGCTGGCCCCGCCCGGCCCTTTGGATGCCAACGCCTGCTCGCCGCCGGCACGCCAGCGCCGCCGCCATTGATAGGCCGACTTCGTGCTCACCCGCAGCCGGGCGGCCACCTCCACCGGCGTCACGTCCTCGGCGAACAGCCGCGCCGCCTGCATCCGCACCGTCTCCCGCCGCACCCGCGCGGCCGGCGA
>DASZEI010000263.1:0-2081 GCA_035940975.1 Jatrophihabitans sp.
GGCGCCGGGCATCGCGACGGTGGCTCGCATCAGCGCGTTCAGGGTGCGCGTCACCTGGGCGTCCAGCGCCGGTCCGGGCCTTGCCTGCTGGTCGGCGAGCAGGGACGGCGGGACCGGGGTGCCCGAGGCGGCGGCGCCTGCCATCGAGGCCATCAGCAGCGGGCTGACCAGCACCTTGCCCTGGCCGATCGCCTCGGCGGCCTGCTCCGTCCCGGTGGCGGTGGCCGGCATCGAGCCGGAGAACGCCGGCACCGGCAGCTTCCAGTCGCCGCCCAGCCCGAGGGTGCCGGCGGCCCGGGCCAGTGCGTCCGGCGGCAGCTTCGTGCCGAAGTCGATCGCCGTGGTGTTGCAGGAGAAGCCGAAGGCGGCGGTCAGCGGGATCCGGCCGTGGGAGAACCGGTTCTCGTTCTCGAAGGTCCGGCCGCTGACCACGATGGTGGCGGGACAGTCCACGCTGGTGTCGGCAAACAGGGTCGGATCGGCCTGCAGCGCCGCGGTGTAGGTGGCGATCTTGAAGGTGGAACCGGCCGGGTACTGCCCGGTCAGCGCGATGTCACCCGGTGCGGCGGCGCTGTTGGCCACGGCCAGGACCTTGCCGGTGGACGGTTGCAGCGCCACGATCGCGGCCGGTCGCGACTGGTCGGCCAGGACGGCGTCGGCGGCGGACTGGAGCTGGGAGTCCAGCGTCAGCCGGATCGGCGTACCGGCTGCCGGCGAAGTGACGGTGCCGAGTTTGGCGCCCAGCGTCGCGTCGGCGTCAGCTGCGGCGTAGACCTCGACGCCGGGGGTGCCGCGCAGTCGGGGGTCCAGCGCCTGCTGCAGCCCGGACAGCCCGACCGTGTCGCCGGCCGTGACCTGTCCCTTCGAGGCCTCGACGATCTCCGCGGTGGCGGGGCCCACGGTGCCCAGCAGCGCTCTGGCGAAGTTCGAGGTCGGCGGCAGCAGCCGGGTCTCGGACTGGAACTGGGTGCCGGGCAGGCTGAAGATCCGGGCCTTGATCTGCTCGTAGGACGGCCGGCGCAGCGTGATGATCGGAACGAACTGGTCCTTGTCCGCCGCGTTGACAGCGCTCGTGATCTCACCCGCGGTGGTCTGCAGGGCCGACACCGCGGCAAGCTGGGCGGCCAGGCCGGGCAGATCGCGGACGGCGGCCGGGTTGATGCCGACCGTGACGACCGCCGTGGGCCTGAACAGCGGGCTGCCGTTGCGGTCGAGCAGGGCAGCCCGAGCCGGCTGGCTGCGCTTGAGCACCAGATGGGAACCGTCCACCAGCTGCGGGTGAATGTCGCTGGCGTCCCAGCGGACCCGCCAGCTGTCGGCCTGCTTCACCATCGGCAGCGAGCCGGTGTACTTCCACGGGGTGGCCAGTCCCGGCAACTGCCAGCTGGCCTGGTAGTTCGCGGTGGCTGAGGCCGGCTGGCGGTCGGTGAGCCCGGTGACCCGGAGGCTGCCACGAAGCCCACCGTCGCCACTGCCGAGGCCGGTCAGGCTCTTGCCGATCGCGGCCGAGGCGGCGGCGGGGTCGGTAGTGCGCTGGCCGGCGGCGGCGCTGTCGGCGGCGCCGAGGGCATCGAGGTAGGCCTGGGCGGCCTGTTGCTCCGCGGGGACCTTCTTCGAATGACCGCAGCCGGCCAGCCCCAGGATGGCGATGACCAGTGCGGCCAGCCCGGCCAGCCATCGCAACCGGGCCGGTCGCCGACGCCCGGGGGTGGAAGTGCGCATGGTCCGATTCAACCAATTCGGCGGCCGGCAGGTCACCGCCGGCCCTCGGCCACCGGTGGCGGGGCGGCGACTACGGTAGCCAGGTGACAGGGATCGGGGCGGCTGCCGTGGTAGCGCTCGCCGGTGTCGCTGCCGGAACGATGAACACCGTGGTCGGCTCGGGCACGCTGATCACCTTTCCGGTGCTGCTGTCCCTCGGGGTGCCGCCGGTGACGGCCAACGTCAGCAACACCATCGGCCTGGTGCCCGGGACGTTCAGCGGGGCCTACGGCTACCGGCGCGAACTGGCCGGCCAGCGCGACCGGCTGCTGCGGCTGGGTTCGGCGTCGCTGATCGGCGGGATCGCCGGCGCGCTGCTG
>DASZEI010000264.1:0-3735 GCA_035940975.1 Jatrophihabitans sp.
CGACCCGAGCAGATCCCGAGCAGACAGGGAGCAGCCATCGACATCGAGCACCCGCTGCTGGCCGGCGTGCTGCTGGGCTGCCCGCCCGGTGAGACGCCGCTGCGCCACGTCGAACGGGTCCCGCCGCGCCCGCTCGCCACCGCGGCATGGCCGGGTTGGGTGGCGCCGGAACTGGTCGCCGCCCTGGCCGCGGCCGGCATCCACGCGCCCTGGCCCCATCAGGTCGAGGCCGCCGAGTACGCCTGGGCGGGCGAGTCCGTGGTGATCGCGACCGGTACCGCCTCGGGCAAGTCGCTGGCCTACCAGCTGCCGATGCTGTCGGCGGTGCTGGCCGAGGGCAGGTCCCGGGTGCTGTACCTGTCCCCCACCAAGGCACTGGCCGCCGACCAGCACCGGGCACTGGCCGCCCTGGAGCTGCCCGGGGTGCGGCCCGCCACCCTGGACGGCGACACCCCGTTCGAGGAGCGGGACTGGATCCGCCAGCACGCCAATGTGGTGCTGTCCAACCCGGACCTGCTGCACCGGACGCTGCTGCCGCAGCACCAGCGCTGGTCGAGCTTCCTGCGCCGGCTGCGGTTCGTGGTGATCGATGAGTGCCACCACTACCGGGGCGTGTTCGGCTCGAACGTGTCCCTGGTGCTGCGCAGGCTGCGCAGGATCTGCCAGGCCTACGGGGCGGCGCCGGTGTTCGTGCTGGCCTCTGCCACCTCGGCCACGCCCGGCGAGTCGGCCTCGCGGCTGGTCGGGCTGCCGGTGCGGACGGTCGATCAGGACCGCTCGCCGCGCGGCTCGCGGACCTTCGCGCTGTGGGAACCGCCGCTGGCGATCGCGGCCGCCTCGTCCGGCGGGAAGGATTCGGTACCGATCCGGCGAGCCGCCGGGGCAGAGGCCGCCCGGCTGCTGGCCGACCTGGTGATCGCCGGTGCCCGCAGCCTGGTGTTCGTCCGGTCCCGGCGCGGCGCGGAGCTGACCGCGCTGGCCGCCAAGCGGCACCTGGCCGAGGCCGGCGCCGGCGAGCTGGCCGGCCGGGTCGCGGCCTACCGGGGCGGGTACCTGCCGGTCGAGCGCCGAGCGCTGGAGCGGGCGCTGACCGCCGGCGAGTTGCTCGGGGTGGCTACCACCAACGCCCTCGAGCTGGGCGTGGACATCACCGGCCTGGACGCGGTGGTGCTGGCCGGCTATCCCGGCACGCTGGCGTCGCTGTGGCAGCAGGCCGGCCGGGCGGGCCGTCGCGGTCAGGACGCGCTGGTGGTCTTCGTCGCCCGCGACGATCCGCTGGACACCTACCTGGTCAACAATCCGGCGGCCATCTTCGCCCGTCCGGTGGAGGCCAGCGTCACCGATCCGGCCAATCCGCACGTGCTGGGCCCGCAACTGTGCTGCGCCGCCGCCGAGCTGGCCCTGACCACCGCCGACGTCGAGCTCTTCGGCGGCCCGGCGGCCGAACCGGTGCTGGCGGCGCTGGTCGAGCGGGGACTGCTGCGCCGGCGTCCCACCGGGTGGTTCTGGACCGACCGCAACCGGCCGACCGCGAACCTGCGCGGCGCCGGTCAGCCGGTCACGGTGGTCGAAGCGGCCTCCGGCTCGCTGCTGGGCACCGTCGATGCCGCGACCGCGCCGGCCACCGTGCACCCGGCGGCGGTCTACCTGCACCAGGGCAGCTCCTTCGTCGTCGAGGACCTGGACCTGGACCACGGCGCGGCGCTGGTGCGCGCCGCGGAGCCACCGTGGACCACCTGCGCGCAGGAGATCACCGACATCGCGATCCTGGCCACCGAGCAGAGCGCCATGCTGGACGGAGTCAGCGTCGGGTTCGGCACCGTCGAGGTCTCCCACCAGGTCGTCAGCTTCCAGCGCCGCCGGTTCAGCGGTGAGCTGCTGGACGAGACCCCGCTGGACATGCCGCTGCAACGGCTGGTGACCAAGGCGGTCTGGTACACCCTGGACGAGACCTCGGTCGCCGAAGCCGGGTTGGACCAGCGGGAGCTGCCAGGTGCCCTGCACGCCGCCGAGCATGCCGCCATCGGGCTGCTGCCACTGTTCGCCAGCTGCGACCGGTGGGACATCGGCGGGGTTTCGACCGCTCAGCACGCCGACACCGGCCGGCCCACCGTGTTCGTCTACGACGGGCACCCCGGCGGCGCCGGCTTCGCGGCCCGGGGCCACGCGGTGCTGACCGGCTGGCTGGCCGCGACCCGGGCCGCCATCGCCGGCTGCGAGTGCCCGGCCGGTTGCCCGTCCTGCATCCAGTCGCCCAAGTGCGGCAACGGCAACGAGCCGCTGGACAAGGCCGGCGCGCTGGTGGTGCTCGACGCGGTGCTGTCCCGGGCCGCGAGCTCCTGATCGCGACGATGTCGGCGCTACGGTTAGCTGGTCGGCCGGTCCAGCAGCCAGTGAGGGGGCACAGTGAACGACACTGCGAACACGGTAACTCGGGGCAACGACACCATCGCCGGCGTGCCGGGGGTGCGGTTCGCGACCACCGCCCGGCCCGACTCGCCGGAGGAGCATGTCCTGCAACGGATCCAATCGGGCCTCGCCGGCGGCCAGAGCGACCTCCCCTCGGGAGCCACCGTCGCGCAGCTGGCGTACCGCAGTGTCGAGGTGGTCGACGGCACCTCCTACCCGGTCATCACCCTGTGGGTACCGGCGGCGCAGGAATCCGAGGCAGCCGACGCGCTGCGGGCCGAGGGCTTCGAGGTCTGGTAGCTATTCCGGGTTGCCCGGCAGTATCGCGCGGCGTAGCCGGTGGTCGCGGGTTCGCTAGGCTCGTGCCGGTCGCGGCGTGCCCCGCAGCAGCGCGATCAGCCTCGTCCCCGGGAGACCCATGTCCGCCTTCGCACTGACCGACGAGCAGCGAGCCTACGTGCGTCAGGTGCGCGAGATCGCCGTCGCCGAGCTGCTGCCGCTGGCCGAGCGCGGCGTCGAAGGCACGGTGAACCGCCCGCTGCTGGAAGCGATGGGCAAGCACGGGCTGCTGGGCCGGCTGTTCGGCGGCAACGGGCGTTCGGCCGCGGCCATGGAGCTGTGCCTGCTGCGCGAGACGCTGGCAGAAGTCTGCACCGATGCCGAGACGGCGCTGGCGTTGCAGGCGCTGGGCAGCTACCCGTTCGTGCTGTTCGGCACCGAGGGTCAGGCCGCGCGCTACCGCGACGGGGTGGCCGCCGGCACCGTGGTGGCGTCCTTCGCGCTGTCGGAGGCCGAGGCCGGTTCCGACGCCGCGGCGCTGCGACTGCGGGCCGAGCCGGACGGCGACGGCTGGCGGCTGAGCGGTGAGAAGACCTGGATCTCCAACGCGCCGGAGGCCGACGTCTACACGGTCTTCGCCCGCACCACCGCCGACGCCCGGGCCCGCGGCATCACCGCGTTCGTGGTGGCCGGGAACGCGGCCGGCCTGAGCGGTGAGCATCTCGACATGCTGGCGCCGCACGCGCTCGGCCGGCTGAGCTTCGACGGCGTCCGGGTCGAGCGTGCCGACGTGCTGGGCGAGGTCGATGCGGGCTTCAAGGTCGCGATGCGCACCCTGGACGTGCTGCGTCCCAGTGTCGGTGCCTTCGCGGTCGGCATGGCCCAGGCCGCGCTGGACGCCGCGATCACCCACACCACCAGGCGGCAGGCCTTCGGCGGACCGCTCAGCGACCAGCAGGCGGTCAGCCACCTGCTCGCCGAGATGGCCACCCGGGTGGAGGCGAGCCGGCTGCTGGTCTACGCGGCGGCCTCGGCCTACGACGCGGG
>DASZEI010000265.1:0-1608 GCA_035940975.1 Jatrophihabitans sp.
GGTTCTCGACTGCCGGTCATCCCGACGTCGTTGCGGGTCTAGAACGGCGCGGCCAGGCCTTCTCCCCATCGCGCTGAGCCCTCCGCCGGGGGCGTCGCGCGGCCCGTGCAGATGGTCGTCGACCAACGCGTCGATGTAGCCCCGCAGGACGGACGTCGGTGTCCCTGAGGGCGGCTTAGAGCTTGTCTCACGTGGATGGTCGATGACCTGCGCGGTGTTGTCCGACCATGCCAGAGCGACTCGGACAGGAGTTGGTGCCTGATGGGCTGTGGGAGATCGTCGAGCCACTGCTCCCGCCGCAGACCGAGCGCCCGCAGGGCGGCGGCACCCGGTACGTCGATGACCGGGCGGTGTTCACCGCGATCGTGTACGTGCTGACCACCGGCTGCGCCTGGCGGCACCTGCCGGCGGAGTTCGGCGTATCCAAGGCGACCGCGCACCGGCGCTTCGTGGCCTGGACCGAGGCGGGGCTGTGGCGGCGGCTGCACCGGGCGGTGTTGGACCGGCTCGGTGAGCGGGCGGCGATCGACTGGTCCCGTGCGGTGGTGGATGCGGCCAGCGTGCGGGCGAAAAAAGGGGCCCGCTGACCGGCCCCAACCCGGTCGACCGGGGCAAGCCCGGCGCCAAGCTGCACGTGCTCACCGACGCCGCCGGGCTGCCGCTGGCGGTGGCGACCTCGGCGGCCAACACCCACGACAGCCTGGCGCTGATCCCGCTGGTGCAGGCCATTCCCGCGATCCGGTCCCGCCGCGGACCGCGGCGGCGCCGGCCGGGCAGGCTGCACGCCGACACGGGTTACGACTATCCGCACCTGCGGGCCTGGCTGCGGGCTCGCCGCATCACTCCGCGGATCGCCCGCCGCGGCGTGGAGAACAGCACCCGGCTGGGCCGGCACCGCTGGGTCGTCGAGCGCTCGCTGGCCTGGCTGACCGGCTACCGCCGGCTGACCCTGCGGTACGAGCGATCCGCCCGGCTGTTCACCGCGTTCCTCACCCTCGCCGCCGCGCTCACCTGCTACAAGAAGCTCACCACGTGAGACGAGCTCTTACGACCTCGTGCATGGTTAGCGGGACGGCTGGCTCGTGACGGACGGGGCAGGGTCGTGGTGTGTCCAGGACGCTGGCGCGAGCCGCCGCGGTCGCCGATCGCCGAGTGACAGGACTGTCCCCGCAAGTTCTCGCTGAGCTGGTCGCCGAGCTCGGGCCGCGCTGGCAGGCGTGCCAGGATGCGCGGCTGGCCGATCGACCGCGGAAGCGGGCGGTCGGCGCCGGTGCAAGGCACCGGCTGGTGTTCCTCGACCGGCTGCTGGCCACCCTGGTGCATCTGCGCCACGGGGTCACCTACGATGTGCTGGCCTGCTGGTTCGGGGTCTCCCGCTCGACGATCACCCGGGCGGTCGGGGAGGTCGGCCCACTGCTGGCCGAGCGCGGCTGCACCGTCGAAGGCGGCATCCGGCTGCACACCTTGGCCGATGTGGTCGCTCATCTGGGCGCCAGCGGGCAGCTGGGCCTGCTGGATGCCACCGAGGTCCGGGTGCGCCGCCCGGCCGCGGGTCGGGCCGGCCGGCGCCGGTTCGTCTCGGGTAAGGCCCGCGCGAACACCGTCAAG